>JAJNBO010000199.1 GCA_021156245.1 Ramlibacter sp.
GGCGCAGATCGCCCGCGAGAAGCAGGCATCCAGCCGGGGCGCGGCGCGCTACTACGTGACCTTGCCCTTCCAGGGACTGTGGGCGGACCCGGAGATCTATGAGGACCGCGACTTGCTGGCGATCGTCGAGCGTGTCGCCGGCCCCGAGCCGGTGCTCTGCCAGCTGGCCAGCGATACGCCGATGAAGGGCTCGGATTTCCAGCCCTGGCACGCCGACACGCCGGCCCTGTTCCCGGAGTGGAACAACAACAACGACACGCCGTCCTTCCAGCTGGCGGTGAACTTCGCCTTGTGCGACGTGAACGACGACAACGGGCCGTTCGAGACAACTTTCGGCACGCACCGCATGAACAAGCAGGAGGCGATGGAAGGCCTGGCCTCCGGCGCGATCGCGCAACACCGGTTGCCCATGCGCATGGGCGACGTGATGCAGCCGCCGCTGGTACCACCGTCCCGAAGTGAACATCCGCGTTCCGCAGAGCATGTGGGACAAGCTGTCGCCGACGGGCCGCAGTCTGCTGCGCTTCAACCCGATCGTGCCCGACGAGCAGGCGGCGCAACAGCAGGAAGAAAGCTATCGCAGCTTTGCCTATTGAAGGAACGATGAAGACCGACCGCGTGATTTCCCAACCCCTCGTGGTGCTCGCCGCCGGCGAGTTGCGCCTCGTGCTCGCGCCCAACGCGGGCGGCTCCATCGCCAGCTTCAGCCGGCATTGGCAGGAAGGCCGTCGTCGGCGCGAGCTGCACTGGATGCGGCCCGCCACCGCCACCGGCCTGGCCCTGCGCAACCCGCTGGACATGGCCAGCTTTCCGCTGGTGCCGTTCTGCAATCGCATCCGGCAAGGGCGCGCAAGCTTCGAGGGACGCGAGATCCGCTTCCCGCCGAACCATCCTGGAGAGGACGCGCCGCATCCGCTGCACGGCATCGCCTGGCTGCTGCCGTGGCAGGTGGAGTCGGCAGGGCAGCATGAAGCGAGCCTCGTGATCTCGGTCGATGCGAGCGAGGCCTGGCCCTGGCGCTTCTCCGCACGACAGAAGTTCCGGCTGGAACAGCGCGCCCTGTACGTGGAGATGGAGGTGCGCAATGAAGACAGTGCCCCCATGCCGCTGGGCATCGGCCACCACCCGTACTTCCCGCACCATCGCGGCACGCGCGTGCGCAGCCCCGCGCGAGCGATGTGGCGTGGCGACGCCGAGGTGATGCCGGTGGACCTGCAGGCCGGTGGACCCGTCGACGCCTTGAGCGAAGGCGTGGAACTGGCGAAGTCCTGTATTGCCCCAGCGGCTACGACTACTTCTGCGCGGAGCCGGTGAGCCAGTGCACCGACTGGCTGAACCTGCTGCCCCGGCATGGCCGCGAGCCCCTGGGCGGGGCACGGCTCGCACCCGGCGAAAAACTCATTGCCCGCTTCGCGCTGCGGCCGGAGTGGGCGTGACCGTCGCTTGGCCGGGCGGCTCCTGGAAGGTGTCCGTGATGGATGACCGCTGAAGGACGCAGGAGATCCGATGCTCGCTGACCGGAAGGGAGAGATGGAGCTGTTCAGCCGGTGGCTGGACCAAGGATCCGATCATGCGCTCGTCCTGCTGGATCCGCGCGGGATCGTCGCGGGCTGGCTCGGCGGGGCGGAACTGATCCTCGGCTTCCCCGCGTCGGAGGCCGTGGGGTGTCACATCGCTTTCATCTTCACCGAGCACGATCGCGACAAGGGCTTTCCGGACCACGAGCTCAAGGTCGCGGCGCGTGACAGCCATGCCGAGGACTCGCGCTGGCACGTGCGGCGGGACGGCACGTCGATCTGGGTGACGGGCACGGTGGAAGCCGTCCGGGCCGAAGACCAATCCATCCTGGGGTTCGTGAAGATCATGCGCGACATGACCGACCATCGCGAACGCATCGAGCGGCTGGAGAACGAACTGGCCACGCTGGAACAGACGCGGGAGCGCACGCACATCTTCCTGCGAACGCTGGGCCACGAGATGCGCAACCCGCTCGGCGTCCTGAGCAACACGCACCAGATCCTGCAGCGGCTGATGGCGGACGAGCGCGGGCGCAAGGTGGTGGAACAGCTCGGCACGCAGGTGCAGGTGCTGCGCCGCCTGGCCGACGACCTGATGGACGTGAGCCGGCTGGAGCTGGGCAAGCTGGAGCTCGAATCGCAAAGGGTGGACTTGCGCACCGTGCTGCAGGACGCGGTGCAGGCCGTGACCGACGCGGCGCAGGCCAAGTCGCTGAAGGTGGAGCTGTTGCTGCCGCCGTCCGAAATGCCGGTGCAGGTGGATCTCGCCCGCATCCAGCAGGTCGTGCTGAACCTGCTTGGCAATGCCATCAAGTACACGCCCAAGGGTGGATCCATCTGGGTGCAGGCCACCCAGGAGGCCCATGAATACGTCTGCCGCGTGCAGGACACCGGCATCGGCATCCCGCCCGCGGTGCTGCCGGAACTCTTCCAGCTTTTCACGCAGGCGCCCGAGGGCCGCGAGATGGCGCAAGGCGGCATCGGCGTGGGCCTCGCGCTGGTGCGGCAGCTGGTGGAACTGCATGGCGGCACGGTCCAGGCCAAGAGCCCCGGGGTGGGGAAGGGATCGGAGTTCGTGTTCCGGTTGCCGGCGGTGGAGTAGGGCAGCCGCCGGTTGCATCGCGGCGACAGGGACCTTTCGGCAGCCTTGCAACTGACGGATACTCCGATCGACCAACTCCGCCTGAGCCATGTGCGGTGAGATTGACAGGGCATCCCTTCGTGCGCGTTCCCCAGCCTCTCCTGCTGTCGCTGTTCGTCGTCCTCGCAGCGTCCGCGTACTACTTGATCTTCTTCACCAACGCCGGCAATCCCTACCTTGGCACCTACAGGGAAGTCATACTCATGGATGCGGTGGCGGTCCTTGCCGTCTTTTCCGGCCTGGAGATCATTCGAACCGACCGGGCAGTCCAGGTCCGCGCTCTGGCCGGAGCACTGAGCTTTCCCCTGGCTGCGGTCGTCGTCGTCACGTTTGGCTATCGCGTGTACAGGTATTTCGCGGGCTGACGAATGAGAGCAGGCGCCTCGTTCGCGGATCTCGAACGAAGGACACCATGGGACTCTTGACCTTCAGCATCAACGTCACCCTGGACGGCTGCGTCGACCACCAGGAAGGCATCGCGGATGACGAAACGCACGCCTTCTTCACCCGCCTCATGGACGAGGGTGGGGCCATGCTGTGGGGCCGCGTGACCTACGAGATGATGGAGAGCTACTGGCCAGCGGTCGCCCGTGGAGATGTGGAAGCCGCGCCGGCGATCCGCGAATGGGCGGTCAAGCTGGAGTCCAAGCCCAAGTACGTGGCGTCCTCGACGCGAAAGGACTTCCCCTGGACCAACAGCCATCGCGTCGCTGGCGACCTGCGTGCGGCGATCCAGGAGCTCAAGGACGCGACGCCGGAGGGCGTGCTCCTCGGGAGCTGCAGGCTCGCGACCGAGCTGGATCGGCTGGACCTGATCGACGAGTACAGGTTCCTCGTCCACCCCAGGATCGCCGGCCACGGCCCGACCTTGTACGAGAGCGGGCTGGCCAGCACGAGACGACTGGAGTTGATCTCGGCCACGCCGCTGCGCAATGGCTCCTGATCGACGCGGCGCCGGCCTCCTGCTGGTCCTGGTTTCGCCGCCGGCTGCCGGCGCACAACTCCCTGGAGCGCCTGCTCGCTCGCATCTTCATCCTTGCCCGTGCAGCATGCATGGCTGGAGGAGCCCTTCTTCTCTGGGAGTCGTTGCGCTAGAGTTGGCCGAACCTCGGGAGTCCCGCACTTGTTCTCGCACATCTTCGTCTCGGTCAAGGATTTTCCCCGCGCTCTCAAGTTCTACAACCCGCTGATGGAAAGCCTGGGCAACCCGTCGCGCTTCTGCGATCGCGGCAAGCCCTGGGCGGGGTGGCAGTCGCAGCCGGGCCCCCGGCCGCTGTTCGTCATCGGTGTGCCCTTCGACGGCCAGCCGCACGCGGCGGGCAACGGCCAGATGGTTGCTTTCCTTGCACCGAGCCGGGACGCAGTCGACCAGGCTCATGCCGTGGCGCTCGCCAACGGCGGCACATCGGAGGGCGCGCCCGGCCTGCGGCCCGAGTACCACCAGAACTACTACGGCGCGTACTTCCGCGACCCCGAGGGCAACAAGCTCTGCGTCGCCTGCCACGGGCCCGTGGGCGCGAACGGATTCGATGTCGTTCCGGCGGAGGCAGGGCATCTCCCGGCGCTCTACGAAGTGATCGACTCCATTGCCCGCGAGCGCAAGTACCTGGGTTTCACCAAGGCGCCGCCCTGGGAGCAGTCCCGGGCCTTCTACAGAAGCCTGCTCGACGCCGGCTGTCCCTATTTCGTGGCGCTCTCCGGCACCAGCGTCGTCGGCTGGTGTGACGTGTGCCCGGTGCCGGGGGACACCCGGTCGCACATCGGCGTGCTGGGCATGGGCTTGCTGCCGGAGGCCCGCCGGAAGGGGGTGGGTCGCCGGCTCATGGAGGCGGCCATTGCCAAGGCCTGGGCCAACGGCCTCACGCGCATCGAGCTCACCGTGCGTGACGACAACCTGAACGCGAAGGCGTTGTACGAGAGCCTCGGATTCCAGGTCGAAGGTCTTCGCAGGAAAGGCAGCGTGGTCGGCGACGAGGTGCATGACGTGTGGTCCATGGCGCTGCTGCGCTAGGATGCTCCATCCTCCTCACCGGCCCACGACGATGCCCAGCACCGAAACGCTCGAACGCTTCATCGCCCGCGTCGAACAGAACGCGCACGTGGAAGCCCTGGAGGAGTTCTACACCCCCGACTCCACGATGCAGGAAAACCAGCTGCCGCCGCGGGTGGGACGCGACGCGCACATCGCCAATGAACGAAAGGTGCTCCCCCGCGCGAAGTCGCTCCGGTCGACGTGCGTCAGGCCCGTCTTCGTGAACGGCGACAAGGTGGTCATCCGGTGGATCTTCGAATTCGAGTGGCTGGACGGCTCGGTGACCCGCATGGAAGAACTCGCGTACCAGCGGTGGGAGGGCGAGCGGGTGGCGGAAGAGACCTTCTTCTACGACCCGGCCCAGAAGATCCCCAGGAAGCCGCAGGGCTGAAATGGCCATGGCCCTGCGCTTCAATGTCTTCGGCCGCATCGTCGCGGTCGAGCGCAAGGGCTCGGTGTGGCAGGCTTACTCCGTCGGCGCCGATGGCAAGCGCAGCCCCGCTGCGTTCGTCATCCCGGACTTCATCGAGGAGCCAGAGATGGAGCAGTACCTCTTCGACCTGTTCCATGAGAGCGCCACGCCCGGCAACGGCGACGTGAAGCGAATCACCTGAGAGCGATGCACCTTCTTCGAATCTCCGACCTGGCCGCTGCCGAGGTCCGGGCGATCTGGTCGCTGGCCGCAGCGCCCATGGTGCCGTTCTCCGGAACCGTTGCGTGGTCGTTCGAGGGCAACGGCATCCGCACCCGGACGACGTTCTTGCAAGCATTCCGCGAGCTCGGGCTCGCGTCCACCGAGTTGCCGAACCTCTTGAAGTCCACCGAGCGCCCACGCGACGTCGCCGGCTACCTGGATCCGTTCTATGACGTGTACGTGATCCGGGAGGCCAACCAGCAACGGCTGGCCGAGTTCGCGGCCGCATCGCGCCGTCCGGTGATCAACGCGATGTCCGCCGAGGGCCACCCGTGTGAAGTGCTGGCGGATGCGTACTACGTCCACACCGCGGTGCTGTCCATCGACAGCGCCCGCATCTGCTTGTGGGGCCCGCCCACCAACGTGCTGCGCTCCTGGCACGAACTGGCGGGCGTCCTGGGCTTGTCTGTCCATCACGTGTGCGAAGCACGTTTCCACGAGCGCAAGCGCAACGTGCTGTTCACCGAGTCGATCGACTTCCAGGCCGACGTGGTGGTCACGGACGGATGGCCCAGCGGACAGGAGGGCGCCGGCTTGACCGAAACGAACCTGGCCGAGATGGGTCGCCCTCGGCTGCTCCCGACACCGCCGTTCTCCATTGGCCGCGAGCTGTCGTTCGATCCCTGCAGTTATGCTGGCTTCACCGGCTACGCCCAGAAGAAGGTGCTCGTGCCGGTGCAGAAGGCGATCCTTCGCCATGCAACGAGAGGGCGCTAGGCTTTGGAGAAAAAGATGCAGGACGAGGAACTGGAATACGTCGGCTTCTGGCCGCGCGTGTGGGCGTCCATCGTGGACACGGTCATCATCCTGTGCGCCACCCTTCCGGTGCTGGTCGTGATCTACGGGTGGGCGTATTTCGAGGATGACAGCATGGTCCACGGGCCGGCGGACGCCTTGATCTCCTGGGGCCTGCCTGCCGTGGCCGTCATCCTGTTCTGGCTGAAGAAGCAGGCGACGCCCGGCAAGATGATGGTGTCGGCGCGAGTGGTCGACGCCGTCACCGGCAAGACCATGACGCCCGGCCAATCGATCGGGAGGTACCTGGGCTACTTCGTCTCCGCGCTGCCACTCGGGCTGGGCCTGCTGTGGGTGGCATGGGATCCGAAGAAGCAGGGCTGGCACGACAAGCTCGCGGGCACGGTGGTCGTTCGCGCCAGGAAGCGCGCTCCGGGTGCCCCGCATGTCCAGGGGTGAACTGGAAGGCGCCACGCCGATGAAGACTGCTGCAATCCTCAGCCTGCTCCTGCTCGCCGCATGCGGCCACGCACCTCGCGAACCGTTGCCGGGTGGATTGCCGGGCTCCACGTTGCTGGCGCTGAGCCCCGACGGCACGCAACTCCTCGTGGCCGGCCCGGAAGGCGCGACGGCCACGCGCGGCCGGCTGCTCGAACTCTCGCGCAACGGCGTGGCCTCCACGCGGAACGTGCCGCTGCCCCAGGACACGTTCACCATGGCCTGGAGCCGCTCGCCGACGGACGTGCTCTTGACGACGCGCTCGCCCGACCAGGGCGGCGAACTGCTGCGCCTCGACGTCGCCACCGGCGCGAGGCGAGTGGTGCACCAGAGCAGTTCGATGCTGCGGTTCCCGATCGAGACGCAGGCGGGTGTGTATGCCGTGCTCGAAGCGCGCAAGCCCGGCGATCGCTACAGCCAGTGGCAGCGCATCTCGGCGCAAGGCAAGACGCTGCTGAATGACAAGTTCTATTCCCTGGCCGCCCCGCTGGAGCAGGTGAACGGATCCTTGCACCTGCTCGAGCCCACCAGGCAGTTCCGCGTCTTCGAAGGCCGGTTGCCGCAGGGCATGGCAGGCCTGGTCACGGACACCACCTGGACGCTCAACTGTGCCGACAAGCTGCCCCTGACCTGCGTCCGCAGGCATGTCTTCATGCCCCCGGGAGGCGGCGCATACGCAACGATCGAGATCGTGCAGGGAGGGCGCCGCTGCGCCGTGGGCGAACGCTGGATCGACGCCCGCGAAGTCCAGATCTCGCGCGACGGCAGCACGGTGGTGTTCCACGGCGGCCCGGAGCGAGGCGCGCCGCGCGCGGTCTACGCCGTCGACACCGCAACCTGCCGTACTTTCACGGCGCTGGCCGCCGACGCGCGATGAGCCGCTTCGAACACGCCATGAACCGCCTGAGTGACCTGGACGCAGGCTGGTGGCCCTTCCTGCACCTGCGTCCCGCTCGCGACCAGCGGCTGGAGAGCCCGTGGCTCGCGGGCATGGCGCTGCGCTACGGCCTGCCTTTCGGGTCGATCGTGTACGGCTGGTACGTGTTCATCGGTTTCCTGCCGCTGTCGATCGCCTGGGCAGTCAGCTGTGTCCTCGCTGCCGTCGCCTTCTTCTTCGTCGTCTACAGATTCACCTTCGCGGTGGCGTGGAACCGGCGCGCCGAGCGCCTGGCGGCGGAGACTGCCGAAGTGGGCGCCGCCTAGGCCGGTTTCTTCGCCATCAGGAACAGCAGCGAGCCCG
Source organism: Ramlibacter sp. (assembly GCA_021156245.1). Lineage (GTDB taxonomy): Bacteria > Pseudomonadota > Gammaproteobacteria > Burkholderiales > Burkholderiaceae_C > Ramlibacter. The sequence goes on from JAJNBO010000199.1 coordinate 7,858, forward strand.
AGCCCGCCACCAGCGCCAGCACCGTGAAGCCCGCGCGGTAGTTGCCGGTGGCGTCCGCGAACAGGCCGGCAATCATCGGCCCCGCCACCTGGCCCAGCGAGATGATGATGGCCGACAGGCCCAGGATCATGCCGATCGCCTGCAGGCCGAAGTAATCCGCGCGCAGCGCCTGCATGAACGGACCGCGCAGGCCCCAGGCCACGCCGTGGAAGATGGCGAAGGCGCCGAGCATCACCGGATGCGCTGCCCACGTCAGCGCCAGCAAGCCGACCATGTGCGCGAGCATGCACAACGCGGCCACCCGCCGCTTGTCCCAGCGGTCCCCCATCGCGGCGCCCAGCAGCACGCCGCAAGCCTGCGCGATCGTCATCAAGGTGATCACGAAAGACGCCTGCGCCAGCGAATAGCCGAGGCCCTCCTTCATGTGCGAGATGGCGTGCACGTTCACGGCGGTCACCACCAGCAGGGCCAGCGCATGCCCGACGCCGAGCAGCCAGAACGCGCGCGTCCGCAGCGCCTGGCCAGCGCTGAACGAGCGGGCGGGCGCCGGCTGGGTGCCGCCCAGCGTCGGCTCCGGCGCCGGGGCGGGCGGCAGGCCGTCCATGGTCTCGCCGATCTCCGCGGGATTGCGCCGCACGATGCGCGCGAGGGGCAGTCCCACCAGCAGCACGATGACGCCCGAGGCCATGGCCGTCGTGCGCCAGCCATGCGTCTGCATCGCCCAGCCCACGACGGGCACGGCCAGTCCGCCGCCGGCGAGGCCCAGGCTGATGATCGACAAGGCGCGGGCTCGCCGCCGCTCGAACCAGTGCACCAGTGCGACGGAGAACGGGAAGTAACCCGAAAGGCTTGCGCCAATGGACACCAGCACGACGGCGACATAAAAGCCGCCGAGCGAATCGATCTGGCTGAGGAAGAAGAAACCGAACGCGAGCAGCAGCACGCCGCCCTGCACCAGCAGGCGCGGACCGAAGCGGTCCACCAGCCAGCCGAGCGCGGGGCCGAGGAGGGCGCCTTCCAGCGACTGCAGCGCGGCACCGCCGGCGAGGGCCGTCTTGCTCCATCCGCGCTCCTCGGAGAGCACCGCCACGTAGGCGCCGAAAGCCTGCACGAGCAGGGCGGAGTGAAGGAGCTGGATCCCGGCGCCCGCTGCTGCGATGCGCCAGCCGTAGAAGAGTTTCAAGGCGTGCCGATGTCGATGCACTGGAAGTGTATCTGCCCCC
>JAJNBO010000200.1 GCA_021156245.1 Ramlibacter sp.
TTCGCGCACGCGCCGCGCGGCATCCGCATCCGTGGCCAGGCGCGCCTCGACCGCCGCGCGGCGGCCGGCGTCGAGCTGGCCGTCCACGTAGGCGTGCAGGTCGGCGTCGTCGGGCAGGGCGCTGGTGTCGTCTTTCATGGTCGGTTCGTCACTTCAGCCGGCGCAGCGCCGGGGCCGCTCCCGCGGCAGGCGGGCGACCATCCATCAGTTCGCGCAGGCGGGTGCGCGCCCGCGAGAGCCGCGACATCACCGTGCCGATCGGCACGCCGGTGATGCGGGCGATGTCCTCGTAGCGCAGATCCTGCAGCGAGGCGAGCAGAAGCACCTCGCGCTGGTCGGCGGGCAGGCGCAGCAGGCAGCGCTGCAGGTCCAGCACCTGTTCCGCACCGCCGCCCGACACGGTGAAATCCTGCGCGGCCTCCTCGACGTCCATGTCCACCCGCCCGGCCTGTTGCCGCACCGCGCGGCGTGCGCCGTCGACGAACAGGTTGTGCATGAGCGTGAACAGCCAGGCCCTCAGGTCGCTGCCGGCAGCCCAGAGCTGCCACCGCTCGCAAGCGCGCTCCAGCGTGTCCTGCACCAGGTCGTCAGCGTTCCACGCGTCGCCCGTCAGGGAGCGGGCATAGCGGCGCAGCGCGGGGATGTGTCCGACCAGGCTCTGCGGAGCGGCGGTGGGCATGCGCGTTTATTCCAGCTCGATGGGCCGCGACACTGGCGCCTCCGGCCAGCTCTGGCGGATCAGCAAGTCCAGGCGCATCACCTTGCGCAGCCCTTCGAGCTCGCCATGCCGCTGGATCAGCGCTTCGAGCAAGGGCTTGCGCAGCAGGCACAACATGGGCAGGTCGGCGGCCGCGATCGCCCGCCCGAGCGGACCGGCATACGCCGGAGCCACTTCAGCCAGCAGGAGCTGCATGGCGTGGCGCGCCGGCCCGGGGTCCGTTCCCGGAGCGGGCTGGGGGACGCCACGCCGCCATTCCATCTCACGGCCGCGCCAGGCGCCACACGTTGTTCACGCCGTCACCCGTGCGGTCGCCGGGCTTGGCGTCGCGCACCCAGTAGTACACCGGCTTGCCGCGGTAAGCCCATTGGCGGGAGCCGTCGTCACGCACGACCACGGACCAGTCGCCGCCGCCCGTTTGCCCGGGTCCCGCCATGAGCGGGGGCCAGTTGGTCGCGCACTGGCCGTTGCACGCCGACTTGCCGGAGGCCACCGTATCGCGGTCGAAGGTGTACAGGGTCATGCCGTTGGGGCCGACGAAGACGCCGTCCGAAACGCGGGCCGGGCCGCCGGTGGTGGCGCAGGCGGCGAGCAGGACGGCGCAGGCGAAGGAAGGGAGCAGGGCGAGGCGCATGGCGGTTCTCCAGTTGGGGGCGAAGCTGTTCCTGCTCATGAACGATCCGGGAAGGCTCCCTATTCCCCGGAGCACGGATTTTTCAGCGATGCCGCTGTTTCATGAAGCGCTCCACCTCGCGTTTGCCTTCGCGGTCCTTGATGGTGTCGCGCTTGTCGTGTTCGGCCTTGCCCTTGGCCAGGGCGATCTCGCACTTGATCTTCCCCTCCTTCCAGTACAGCTGCAAGGGCACGAGGGTGTGGCCCTTCTGCTCCACCTTGCCGATCAGGCGGCGGATCTGGTCCTTGTGCAACAGGAGCTTCTTCGTACGCGCGGTTTCGGGATTGACGTGCGTGGAGGCCGTCTTCAGGGGGTTGATCTGGCAGCCGATCAGCCACAGCTCGCCCTCCCGGATGACGACGTAGCCATCCGTGAGCTGCGCCTTGCCTTCCCGGGCGGCCTTGACTTCCCAGCCTTGCAGCACCACGCCGGCCTCGAACTTCTCCTCGAAGAAGTAGTTGTAGGCAGCCTTCTTGTTGTCGGCGATGCGGGCGGGCGATTCTTTTCTTGTCGACATGAACTGACAGGTTGGGCCGATGGCGGCTCTCTACAATCCCGCGGGTCTGCCATTCTCCTATGAAAACCGTCCACAAGTCCGTCCTCATCTGGTACAGCGCCGAGGAGATGTTCGCGCTGGTCACCGACGTGGCGAAGTACTGCGAGTTCCTCCCCTGGTGCGACCGCGCCAGCGTGCTGGCCGTGGAGCCGGACGGCATGAAGGCGGAGGTCGGCATCGCCTTTGGCGGCATCCACCAGACCTTCACCACCCGCAACACGCACGTGCCGGGGCGGGAGGTCCGCATGAAGCTGGTGGACGGGCCTTTCTCCAACCTCGATGGCAGCTGGAAGTTCACGCCGCTCGGGCAGCCCGGCCAGCGCGCCTGCAAGGTCACCCTGGAGCTGCACTACAGCTTCAAGAGCGCGGCGCTCGCGGCAGTGGTCGGCCCGGTGTTCGACAAGATCGCGGGCAACCTGGTCGACGCGTTCGTCAAGCGCGCCGAGCAGGTGTATGGCTGAAGTCGCATGCCCCGCGTGACGGTGTGCTGGTCCCCGGCGCCGCGGGAGGTGCTCGAGTGGATCGTGCAACTGCCCGAAGGCGGCACGGTGCGGGACGCGGTGCTGGCCAGCGGGTGGCCGCAGGCCGCGTCCGGCACGTCCGTCGACGAGGCGGATCTCGGCGTCTGGGGCCGCCGCTGCACGCCGGACCAGGTCCTGCGCGACGGGGACCGGGTGGAGGTGTACCGGGGCCTGCTGGTCGACCCGAAGGTGGCGCGCCGCGAGCGCTTCCGCAAGCAGGGGGCGCGCACGGCAGGCCTGTTCGCGAAGCGGCGGCCGGGCGCCAAGCCTGGCTACTGAGCTAGCGGCAGTCGCGGGCGATCACGGCCTCGAGCCGCTTGACTTCCGCCGCGCGCTGGTTGTCGTCCATGATCTCGCGTTCGCCCTTGGCATTGGTCTGCGCGATGCGGTAGCCGGCGTCGAAGCCCGCCTTGGCGGTCTTGGCCCGCGAGCAGTTGTCCGCCTGGATGGCGGCGATCTTCGCCTCTTCGGCCTTGCGCTTCTCGGCCTCCGCGGAGGCAGCCTGCTTGCGCTTTTCCTCCAGCGCCTTGTCCGTGCCGCCCTGCGGCTGCACCCGGGCCGTCGCAGGCGCGGGATCGGCGGCCGCGGGGGCAGTGTCTTCCGATTTAGCGCGAACGCCCGGCTGCTTCAGGATGCGGTCGGGTGCGATGTCCGACGGCGGCGGCCGGTCGCTGAAGACCTTCTTGCCGTCCTTGTCCACCCATTGCCATTGGGCGGAGGCGAGCAGCGGCGCGCAAAAGACCAGGGCGACCAGGGCGGGGCGGAGGGCTTTCATCGGGCCAGTGTAGCTCGGCAGCTGGGTGCCGGCGCAGGGCGTTTCCCTCAGCCGCCACACCGGTCCCCACGCGTCTCGTGCGAAATTGCACGCGGGTACAATCCTTTTTTTGGAGCCCCCGTCATGCGCCTTCTCGGAAATGCGCTCACCTTCGACGACGTGTTGCTGGTGCCTGCGTTCTCCCAGGTCCTCCCCAAGGACACCTCCCTCGCCACCCGGTTCTCCCGCAACATCACGCTCAACCTGCCGCTCGTCTCCGCGGCCATGGACACCGTGACGGAGGCGCGCCTGGCCATCGCCATCGCGCAGGAAGGCGGCATCGGCATCGTCCACAAGAACCTCACCGCGCAGCAGCAGGCGGCCGAAGTGGCCCGCGTGAAGCGCTACGAATCCGGCGTGCTGCGCGACCCCGTGGTCATCACGCCGCAGCACACGGTGCGGCAGGTGGTCGCGATGCAGGAGCAACTGGGCATCTCCGGCTTCCCCGTGATCGATGGCGGCAAGGTCGTGGGCATCGTGACGGGCCGCGACCTGCGCTTCGAGACGCGCTACGACGTGCCCGTCAGCCAGATCATGACGCCGCGCGAGAAGCTGATCACCATCCGCGAAGGCACGAGCCTCGCCGACGCCAAGGCGCTGCTGAACAAGCATCGGCTCGAGCGCCTGCTGGTGATCAACGACGCGTTCGAGCTCAAGGGCCTCATCACCGTCAAGGACATCACCAAGCAGACCAGCTTTCCGAACGCCGCGCGCGACGCCAGCGGCCGCCTGCGCGTGGGTGCGGCGGTCGGCGTTGGCGAAGGCACCGAGGAACGCGTCGAAGCCCTGGTGAAGGCGGGCGTCGATGCGATCGTCGTCGACACCGCGCACGGCCACAGCAAGGGCGTCATCGACCGCGTGCGCTGGGTCAAGCACAACTACCCGCAGGTGGACGTGATCGGCGGCAACATCGCCACGGGCGCGGCCGCCCTCGCGCTGGTCGAGGCGGGCGCGGACGCCGTGAAGGTGGGCATCGGCCCCGGTTCCATCTGCACCACGCGCATCGTGGCCGGCGTCGGCGTGCCGCAGATCACTGCCATCGACAACGTCGCCACGGCGCTTGCCCGCAGCGGCGTGCCCCTCATTGCCGACGGCGGCGTCCGCTACTCGGGCGACATCGCCAAGGCGATCGCGGCCGGCGCGAGCACCGTGATGATGGGCGGCATGTTCGCCGGCACCGAGGAGGCGCCGGGCGAGATCGTGCTGTACCAGGGCCGCAGCTACAAGAGCTACCGCGGCATGGGGTCCATCGGCGCGATGCAGCAGGGCAGCGCCGACCGCTACTTCCAGGAGGCGACCAGCACCAACCCGAACGCGGACAAGCTGGTGCCCGAGGGCATCGAGGGCCGCGTGCCTTACAAGGGGTCGCTGGTCTCGATCGTGTACCAGATGGCCGGCGGCGTCCGCGCCGCAATGGGTTACTGCGGTTGCGCGAGCATCGAGGAGATGCGCTCGAAAGCCGAGTTCGTGCAGATCACCGCGGCGGGCATGCGGGAGAGCCACGTGCATGACGTCCAGATCACGAAGGAAGCTCCAAACTATCGAGCCGAATAGGCAGCTTCGGCAGGTCCACGCAAAAAGGCCAGAATTTTCTGGCCTTTTTTGTTCCTTGCGCTAAAATCAGGCCAGATTCACCCGCAGTCGAGCCAGAATGCAGACCGTTCCCATCCACCAGGCCAAGAGCCAGCTCTCCGAGTTGATCCGTGCCGTGGAAAACGGCGAAGAGGTCGTCCTCACCCGCCACGGCAAGCGCGTCATCCGCCTGATCAAGGAGCCGGAGACGGAGCAACCGAGCATCGAGGCGCGCCGGCAGGCCATCCTGCAGGAGCTCGAAGCCTTGCGCAGCAAGGTCGGTCGCGGCGAGCCCCGCTTCCAGGAGCTGTGGGAAGAACACAAGCGCGAGCGCGATGCGCGCGGCGACGGCTGGACCGACGAACCCAAGGTGCCCCGTGCTGGTCGTTGACGCCTCCGCCTTCGCGAGCTGGGCCTTCCCGGACGAAGCCGGCGACAAGGTGTCGCAGGCGCTGATCCGCGTCATCACGGAAGAAGAGAGCGCCACCAGTGCGGCGATCTTCCCGCTGGAGGCACTGCATGCCGCCGGCCGCGCGCTGGCCCGCGGCCGTTTCACGCCCAGCGTGCACCAGCACGTGCTGCGGCTGCTCAGCCGCCTGCCCGTCGCGCTCGCTCCCATGCGCGTGTCCCCGCTCGAGTTCTGGAACTGGTCGCAGTCGCTCGAGCTCACGCCTTACGACGCCGCGTACCTGAAGGTCGCGGTCGACCTGAAAGCCCCTCTCGTCACGATGGACCGCGCCTTGCAGCGCGCCTGCCTCAAGCTCGAACATCCCCTG
>JAJNBO010000201.1 GCA_021156245.1 Ramlibacter sp.
ACCGAGAACTCGCGCAATGCCGCCACCCAGTCGCTGAGGATCCCGTCCAGGCTGACACTGTCAAAGTTAACAGGGATCCCCATGAGTGTCCGTTTGTCCAACCGCCGGGCTGTGACAATATCACCAACAGACCACTCCCCATGGACGAGGACTTGCACCGGGCCAGCTTTCCGCAGACGTCGCCTCGCGCAACGCTCCAGGCGATGGCGCAGCGCCTGCGCTACTGGGCCAGCACCGAGGTCCGGCCGTCCCTGGTGGAGCCGATCCTGCATCCCTCGCAGTGGCGCATCCGCGCGCTCGGCGTCTCCACGATGCTCGGCCACCCGCTGTTCTACCTGGCCTGGGGCTGGCTGCTGCCGCAGCCGCACGAAGACCTCGTGCTGCGCATGCTGATGGCGGTCGCGGGGTTCCTGTTGCTGGTGATTCCGGGGGTGACCACCACGCCCCCGAGCCGCGTGGCCGCCCTCACCTTCTCGGCGATCTTCTGGATCACCCTGCCCTGGTTCTTCTCGTGGATGTATTTCTGCAACGGGGGCAATCCGGTCTGGTTGGCCAGCCTGGGCGCGATGCTCCTGATCTACTACCACCTGACCGACTGGCGGCTGGCGACGCTGGGAGCGGCCAGCGGCATGCTGGTGGCCTGGCTGATGTTCCATGCCTTCGGCCCCGAAGCGCCCGGGATCAGCCCCACCCTGGCGCTGACCAACACGGTGGTCCTGGCGTTCTGCTGGTTCATGGGCATCATCCTGGGCCTGTCCTCCTCCAACCTGCGGCGAGAACAATTGACCTACACGCTGGGCACCATGGGCATCATGGCCCACGAACTGCGCACGCCGCTGGCGACCATGCAGCTGATCGGCGAAGCGCTGCGCAACGAAGCGCCGCAGCACGGCGAGAGCGCGGAACGCCTGCAGGACCTGTCGCAGCGCCTGAACCACCTGGTGCGCAACATGAACCACCAGATCGACATGCAGATCACCAACGCCCGCCTGATGCGGCTGGGCGGCCACACGGAGCGCATCTCCGCGGCGGGGCTGGTGCACGATGCGATCGCCGAGTACCCCTTCCGCAGCTCGCGCGAGCGCACCGCCGTCGTGGTGCGGGTGCACGAGGATTTCCATTTCCTCGGCACGCCCGGCCTGTTCCGGCAGGTGGTGGACAACCTGACGAAGAATGCCTTGCGATCGCTGGCCGCGGCCACCTCGGCCAGCCAGCCGGGCGACCTGCTGATCCAGGTGGGGGCCCACGGCGGCCGGGGCCGCATCGTGTTCACCGACAACGGCGTCGGCATGGACGCCGAACTGCAGGCGCGCATCTTCCAGCCGTTCTTTTCCACCGACCGGGGCACCGGCCACGGCCTGGGCCTGGCGTTCTGCCAGCGCGTGGTGCAGGCCGCCCATGGCACGATCCGGGTGAAATCGGCGCCGCACCAGGGCGCGGTGTTCACCATCGAACTGCCCGCGGCATAGGACAATCGAGCCGGCGCTGCCACCACCCCATGACCTTCCCCCTCTTCCACCGGCCCGGCACCGTCGTCTTCCTCGACGACGACCCGGACTACCTGGAGATGCTGGCGCTGGTGCTGCCGCGGCACTGGCACCTGCGGCTGTTCCTGCGGCCGTCCGAGTGCATCGCGCACCTGTTGCAGGAGCCGCCTTTCTGGGAAGCGGACGCCTGGAACCAGCAGCAGCTGGTGGACCTGTGGCGCGAAGGCAAGCCGCTGATCCCGCAGGTCCTCGCGTACTGGTCACGCTATACCGAGCGCTATGCCCTGTCCCGGGTGTGCGTGGTGGACTTCTCGATGCCCGGCATGGACGGACTGCAGGCACTGGCCGAACTCGGCGACTGGCCCGGTTCGCGCGTGCTGCTCACCGGCCAGGCCGACGAGCAGGTGGCGGTGCGCGCCTTCAACCGCGGGCTGATCGACCAGTTCATTCCCAAGCAGACGCCGGACATCTCACGCCGGCTGGTCGAGGCGGTGGAGCACCTGCTGTTCACGTCGCACGCCCGCCACGCGCAGACCTGGCGGTCCACGCTGAATCCGCAGCAGGCCGGCTTGCTGCGCCAGGCCAGCGTCGATGCCTGGCTGTCCACCTTCTGCGCCCGGCACTGGGTGGAACACGTCGTGATCGGTGAACCGTTCGGCGTGCTCGGCATGGACGCTGCCGGCCGGATCGGCTGGCTGCAGCTGGAAACGCGAGAGGGCCTGCAGGCCCTCGCCGAACTCGCCGAGGTGGCGGGCGTGCCCGCGGCCGGCGTCGCGGAGATCCGCGCCGGCAGCAAGCTCGCCGACGTCGAGCTGCGGCAGGCGCTGGGCTCGAGCACCCCGGTGTCGCTGGTCCAGGCCACCGCGCTGGGCGACAGCGGCGTGCTGGCCGCGCTGTTCCCGGTCGAAGCCCCGGCGGGGCCCGATCCAGACAACAGCTACAGCCGCTGGCTCGCGCGCCAGCCGAAGCGGCAAGTCCAGGACTAGGTGCAGGAGCCGCGCCGGCTCAGCGCGCGTTGCGCCGGGCGATCGGCCAGTCCCACGGCTTCACCACCGGCGCGAGCTCGCGCGCCACGCTCTCGACCCGCTCCATCTCGGCCTCGGTCAGGCCCGAATTCAGCGTCAGGCGCACCATCGACCGGTTGCGGCTGGTGGCCGGCGCGCAGAACACGGCGCCGAACACGCCGCGCTCCTCCAGCCTGTCGCGCAGGGCGAGCGTGTCCACCTCCGGCCCCGCCTCCAGGGAGATGATCTGCTCGCTGCCGTGGCCGATGGGGTAACCCAGCGACTCGAAGGCGGCGCGCATGCGCTGCGTGTGGCGGCGCAACTGCGCGCGCTCGGCGTCGCTGCCGCGCACCACCTCCAGCGTCGCCGCCAGGCCCGCGATCTCGTGCGGCAGCAGGCAGGAGCTGAAGATGCTCGGATAGCTGTGGCACATGAGATAGGGCCGCAGTTCGTCCGGCATGGTGAAGAAGCCGGCGCGGCCCGCGAACGCCTTCGCCAGGCTGGCGGTGATGAAGTGCACCCGCTCGGTGAGCCCGAGCTCCGCGCAGAGGCCCTTCCCCTCGGGGCCGTGGGTGCCGAGCGAATGCGATTCGTCCACCAGGATCATGCAGCCATGCCGCTCGGCCACTTCGACCATCTCCCGCAGCGGGCACAGCGCGCCCGTGGTGCTGTAGACGGAATCCACGATCACCAGGCCGGGCCCGTGCCGCGCGGCCATCCGGTCCAGATGCTGCGGGTCGTTGTGGCGGAAGGCGTGCGCGGGCGCGCCCGCAGCGCGCACGCCTTCCCACAGGGACATGTGGGCGAGGCTGTCCACGTAGACGGGCGTCTGCGGGTCCGCGATCACCTGGATCAGGCCGAGGTTGGCCGTGTAGCCGGACTGGCACAGGAGCGCGCCCTGCTTGCCCACGTGGGCGGCCAGCGCCGCCTCGAAGCGGGACGTGGGGCTGCCATCGAGCTGGAACACGCCGGACTGCACGATGAACTCGCGGTTGCAGCGCAGCGCATCGAGCTGCGCCTGCACGATGCGCGGGTCGCCGGTGACGGACAGGTAATCGTTTCCGTCGAGGCGGATCGCATCGGGACCGGGTGGCGTCCCATGCGTCACGAACTTGCGGTTCCAATCCTTTTCCCACCGGTCCTTGAATTCGGTGGCGATGCGATGCCGCAAGTGGCGGGACAGGCCCGGCTCGACTGCTGCTTCCTGGTGGACGGGGGTGGCGACGGCTTCCATGTACTGCTCCTTCAAACTACGAAGCGCCATTGAAGAGAAGTTCCACGGATGACGTAGCCGCCCCCCTGTCAGGATTGACAGGGGGTTTACAGATACTTACTCACGAATGCCCAATCTAGAATCCCACCATGAATCTCTGGCAAGACTTCCTGATCAACGACGACAGGCTCATCCACAAGTGGATGCATTACTTCCCCATCTACGAGAAGCACCTGACGCCGTGGCGGAACAGGACGATCAACTTCCTGGAGATCGGGGTTTCGAAGGGCGGCTCGCTGCAGATGTGGCGCCGCTTCTTCGGCCCGATGGCGACCATCGTGGGCATCGACATCAATCCGGACTGCAAGAGCGTCGAGGAGGAAGGCATCCACGTGCGCATCGGCGACCAGGGCGACCCGGCCTTCCTGCAGCAGCTGATCGACGAATTCGGCCCGTTCGACATCGTGCTGGATGACGGCAGCCACCGCATGGACCACATCCGCCAGACCTTCGAGTTCATGTACCCGAAGATCGCCAAGAACGGCATCTACCTGGTCGAGGACCTGCACACGGCGTACTGGGAAGAGTACGGCGGCGGCGTCGAAGCGCCGGAGAGCTTCGTGAACCTGAGCAAGAAGTTCGTCGACGACCTGAACGCGGACCACACGCGTGGCGTGATCGCCCCGAGCTTCATGTCGAAGAACACCTTCTCGATCGCCTTCTACGACAGCCTGATCGTCTTCGAGCGGGGCACGATCCCGATCAAGAAGGCCCCCAAGAGCGGGCAGGACGTCAACCGGCCCGGCCTCGCCACGCGCCTGAAGAACGCGCTGCGCTGAGCGCAGGCCGCGCCGCGGTCAGCTCAGCTGGCCGTGGCAGTGCTTGAACTTCTTGCCGCTGCCGCACGGGCACGGGTCGTTGCGGCCCACGCGCGGCATGCCGCCGCTGCCGGCTGCAGCCGCCATGGCGGCCGAGGCCACCGCGCGCCTGCCGCCAGCCGTGGCCGGGTCGACCTGGCTTTCGACTTCGCCGGTTTCCGTCGGTGCGGTATAGGTCACGTTGGAAATGCGCTCGGCGCGGTCCTCCAGGGCCTCCGCGGCCTGCTCCACCTGCTCGGCGGACTGCACCTTCACGTTCATCAGCACCTTGGTGACTTCGTTCTTCACCGCGTCGAGCATCTGCCCGAACAGCTCGAACGCCTCGCGCTTGTATTCCTGCTTCGGCTGCTTCTGGGCATAGCCGCGCAGGTGGATGCCCTGGCGCAGGTAGTCCAGCGCGGCCAGGTGCTCGCGCCAGTGCGAGTCGATGCTTTGCAGCAGCACCATCCGCTCGAAGTGCGTGAAGTTCTCCTCGCCGACCTGCTGCACCTTGGCCTCGAACGCGGCGTTGGCGACGGCGACCACCTTGTCGGCGATCTCCTCGCCAGTGATGGCGGTGGCCGACTCGACCTCGCTCTTGAGCGGCAGCGCGATGCCCCACTCGTCGGCCAGTGCCTTCTCGAGGCCGTCCAGGTCCCATTGCTCCTCCACCGACTCCGGCGGCACGTACTGGTGCACCAGGTCGGTGAAGCAGCCTTCGCGCAGCGCCGCGATCTGGGCGCCGAGCGCCCGCGCGTCGAGGATGTCGTTGCGCTGCTGGTAGATCACCTTGCGCTGGTCGTTGGCGACGTCGTCGTATTCCAGCAGCTGCTTGCGCACGTCGAAGTTGCGGCCTTCCACCTTGCGCTGCGCGCTCTCGATGGAGCGGGTGACGATGCCGGCCTCGATGGCTTCGCCATCGGGCATCTTCAGGCGCTCCATGATGGCGCGCACGCGGTCGCCCGCGAAGATGCGCATCAGCGGATCGTCCAGGCTCAGGTAGAAGCGCGAGGAGCCCGGGTCGCCCTGGCGGCCGGAGCGGCCGCGCAGCTGG
>JAJNBO010000202.1 GCA_021156245.1 Ramlibacter sp.
GCCGCGGTGCTGATGGAAGGCCGCGCCGACATCGCGCGCGAAACGCAGGACCTGAAGGTGCTGGTCGTCCCGGAAATCAATGCGGGCACGGCCTCCCTCGTGGCGACGGCCATCAACCCGGCGATCGGCCTCGCCTCGTTCCTGGCGCAGTACTTCCTGCGGCAGCCGCTGATGCGGGCCGCGACCCAGGAATTCCACGTCGACGGCACGTGGGCCGACCCTCGGATCACGCGTGTGCCGCGCGGCTTCGCCGCGGAGGCCGCAGGCGCCGCAGGCGCGAGCGCGGGCACGGATCCGGCGGACCCCGCGGTGCGATGAACAGGAGCCTTCGATGAAAGTCGCCGCATTGCAAACGGTCTCCGGCAGCACCCTCGCCGGCAACCTCGATTCAGCGGCACGGCTGCTGGCCGAAGCCGTGGGCGCCGGCGCGGAGCTGGCCGTGCTGCCCGAGTACTTCTGCCTGATGGGCGCGCGCGAGACCGACAAGCTGGAAGTGCGCGAGCGCTTCGGCAGCGGCCGCGTGCAGGACTTCCTCGCGCAGCAGGCGCGTTCGCTCGGTCTGTGGATCGTGGGCGGAACGCTGCCGCTCGCCGCCGACGACCCCGCCCATGTGCGCAACACGAGTCTCGCCTTTTCGCCGCAGGGCGAATGCGTCGCTCGCTACGACAAGATCCACCTTTTCAAGTTCGACAATGGCCGCGAGGCCTACGACGAGTCGCGCGTCATCGAAGCTGGCGCCGCCCTGCAGGCGTTCACGCTGCCGTCGCGCGACGGCCATGCCTGGCGCGTGGGCCTCTCCGTGTGCTACGACCTGCGGTTTCCGGAGCTGTACCGCGGCCTGTCCGCCGACCTGCTGCTGGTGCCGAGTGCATTCACCTTCACCACCGGGCAGGCCCATTGGGAGCTGCTGCTGCGGGCGCGCGCCATCGAGAACCTGGCCTATGTCGCCGCGCCGGCGCAGGGCGGCCGCCATGAGAACGGCCGCCGCACCTGGGGCCATTCGATGCTGGTGGACCCGTGGGGTGCCGTGCTCGCGCAGCGCCCCGAGGAAGGCGAGGGCGTGGTGCTGGCAGAGCTGTCCATCGACCACCTGGCGCAGGTGCGGCAGCAGCTGCCGGCGCTGGGCCACCGGGTGTTGTGACCTCCCTGCCAATTCCGTTCCCGTCGGGGCTGCGGCGGCTCTCCTCCTGGCGAGGGTGGTCGCTGTGGATCCTCCTTGGCGTCATCGTCGCGGCCCTGCTGGTCACGCTGGTCTACCTGGCCGCCCGCTATGAAGCGAGCGTGGCGCAGTCCAACGTCGAACGCGATGCCGCGGACGCGCTGAGCGACATCCGCTCCGCGCTCACGCGCAACGTGCAGGACCTGCAGGCGCTGCAGTCCGGCCGGCCCGAGCGTGACCGTCGAATGGCGTGGGCCTTCCATGGAGCTGGTCGCGGAGGCGGACACGCCTTACCGGCCGCCCGTGTTCGCGCGCTTCGGCCGCGGGAATTCGCTGCCCGACGTGCAGCAGGCCTGCGCCGCCGCGCGTCGCACCAGCAGCCACGCCTACGCACGGAGCCATTTCGTGCCGCAGCTCGACGGACTGGGCCTCGAGCTGATGGAACTCTGCCTGCCGCATGTCGAAGCGGGACGCTTGCTCGGCTACGTCGTCGCGACGTATTCGCTGTCCGACCTGCTGTCCACGCACATCGGGCCGCAGATGGGCCGCAGCCAGGAAATCTCGTTCACCGAGGCCGACGGTACGCGGCTGGCGATGCACGGGCTCGCCCGGCGGGGCACGCGCGTGTTCACCGCGCAGCAGTTGCTGGACCTCCCCGGCACCACCATGGTCCTGCGCATGGACAGCTGGCGGCGGTCGGAGCCGGACCTGTTCCCCAACGTGCTCACGGCCCTGGTGACGGTGATGTCGATCGCGCTCGTGACCGTGCTGTTCATGCTGGGCCACGACACCCGCCGGCGGCTGCGCGTGGAGCAGGACCTGGCCGACGCGCTGGCCTTTCGCAAGGCGATGGAGGATTCGCTGGTGACCGGCCTGCGCGCGCGCGACCTGCAGGGCCGCACCACGTACGTGAACCCTGCCTTCTGCCAGATGGTGGGCTTCAGCCTGGAGGAGCTGCTCGGCCAGGGCTCTCCCGCCCCTTACTGGCCGCCCGAGCGCGCCGACGAATACCACAAGCGGCAGGAGGTGCGGCTGGCCGGCCACAACGCGCCGCCCCGCGAGGGGTTCGAATCGGTCTTCATGCGCAAGGACGGCACGCGCTTCCCGGTGCTGATCATCGAAGCGCCCCTGATCAATGCGCAGGGCCTGCAGACCGGCTGGATGAGCGCGGTGCTGGACATCAGCGAGCAACGCCGGGTGGAGGAGCTCTCGCGCGCCAGCCAGGAGCGCCTGCAGGCCACGGCGCGGCTGGCGACGGTGGGCGAGATGGCATCGCTGCTGAGCCACGAGTTGAACCAGCCGCTGGCGGCGATCGCGAGCTACGCCACCGGTTCGATCAACCTGTTGCAGGAGAACGCGCCGCCGGCACGGGACCTGCAACTGGCCATGGCGCGCATCGCGGAACAAGCCGACCGCGCGGGGCGGGTCATCAAGAGCGTGCACGACTTCGTGCGCCGTCGCGACCAGGCCCGCGAGGCGGTGCCTGCACGCGCGCTGGTGGACGCGGTGCTGCCGCTGGTGAACCTGCAGGCGCGCAAGCTGCGGGTGGGCGTGGAGATCCGCGTGGCCGACGACCTGCCGCAGGTGGTGTGCGACCGCACGATGGTGGAGCAGGTGCTCCTCAACCTCGCGCGCAACGCAATGCAGGCGATGGACGAGGCGCGCGTGCCGGACCCTGCGCTGGTGCTGCAGGTGCGCGCGACACCGGCGCGCGACGGTGGCCGGCGCTGGCTCGAGTTCTCCGTCGCCGACGTCGGCCCCGGCATCCCCGAGGAGGTGCAACGGCAGTTGTTCACGCCGTTCTTCACGACCAAGGCCGAAGGCATGGGGCTGGGCCTCAGCCTGTGCCGCACCGTCGTGGAGCAGCACGGCGGCTCCCTCGTGTACGAGCCGCACCTGCCCCAAGGTACGATCTTCCGCTTCACCTTGCCCGCCCGACCGGAACCCTGATGCAGCCCGCCAGCGACGCCACCGTCTTCATCGTCGACGACGACGCCGGCGTGCGCGAGGCGCTGGCCTGGCTGCTGCGCTCGCGGCGGCTGCTGTCCACGAGTTTCGCGAGCGCGGAGGAGTTCGCCGCGACGCTGGTCCCCGGCTTCGTGCCCGAGCAACCCTGCTGCCTCCTGCTGGATGTGCGGATGCCGGGCATGAGCGGGCTCGCCCTGTTCGAGCAGCTCGTGCAGCGCGGCCTGGCGCAGGCGATGCCGGTGATCTTCCTCACGGGCCACGCGGACGTGCCCACGGCGGTGGACATGGTCAAGCGCGGGGCTTTCGACTTCTGCGAAAAGCCGTTCTCGGACAACGCGCTGGTGGACCGCATCGAGGAGGCGTTGCGGCGGTCCGCCGAGGTGCTGGCAGCGCAGCGGGCGCGCACCCTGCTGCAGGGCCGCCTCGCCGAACTGACCGAACGCGAGCGCGACGTGATGCGGCTGGTGGCGAAGGGGTTGCCGAACAAGCTGATCGCCGACCAGCTGGCCATCAGCGTGCGCACGGTGGAAGTGCATCGCGCGCGGGTGTTCGACAAGATGGAGGTCAAGTCGGCCGTCGAGCTGGCCAACCTCCTGCGCGATCTCTAACGCTCTTGATCCTCGTCAGGAGGCGGTTCGCCGCCCTTGCGCCCGGAGAACATGGTCCACCAGACGATGCCCACCAGCACCAACAACGCAAGCAGGGCTTCCAGCAGAATCAGCAGCATGTTCCGTGTCCTTGGATTGACAGCGATTGTAGGAATGCTGGCGGCCTGCGGCTCCGTGCCCCTGCCGCCGCAACAGCCGGTGCCCACGGCCGCGGCCCCGGCGAGCGCCGTTCCTTCCGCGTCGGTTGCGCCGCTGCCGCCGGACGACGGCGTGCCGCTGCCGCCATCGCTGGTGCAGGGCAAGAGCCGCTGGCAGCCGGTGCGCTGGTCGGACCTGCCGGGCTTCGGCGGCGACGCACTGCACGAGGCCTGGAACGCGTGGATCCGCAGCTGCGAGCGGCCCGCGCCGCAGCACGCGCGCCTGTGCCCGGAAGTGCGGCGGCTGTCGATCGCCTCGCCGGAGGAACAGCGCGAGTGGATGGTGCGGCGGCTGCAGCCGTATCGTGTCGAGCCGCTGCAAGGTGGCACGGACGGCCTGCTGACCGGGTACTACGAGCCGCTGCTGGATGCATCGCGGCAGCCCACCCCCGCCCAGCAGACACCGCTGTACCGGCCGCCCGCCGACCTGGCGACCCGGCGTCCCTGGTACACCAAGCAGGAGATCGATACGCTGCCGCAAGCGCGCGCGGCGCTGCGCGGCCGGGAGATCGCGTACCTGGCCGATCCGCTCGACGCGCTCGTGCTGCAGATCCAGGGCTCGGGGCGCTTGCGCGTGACGGAGCCTGATGGCCGCGTGACCGTGCTGCGCGTCGCCTATGCCGGCACCAACGAGCAGCCTTATCGCAGCGTGGGCAGCTGGCTGCTGCAGCAGCGGGCGATCACGGACGCGTCCTGGCCGGGCATCAAGGCCTGGGCGCGCGCCAATCCGCAGCGCGTGCAGGAGATGCTGTGGGCGAATCCGCGGGTGGTGTTCTTCCGCGAGGAGCCTTTGTCGGAGCTGGACTCCGCCTTCGGCCCCAAAGGCGCGCAAGGCGTGCCGCTCACGCCGGGCCGCTCGATCGCGGTGGACCGGGAGAGCATTCCCTACGGCACGCCGGTGTGGCTCTCGACGCCGGGGCCGCTGCTGTCACTGAACCGCCTGGTCTTCGCGCAGGACACCGGCAGCGCGATCGTCGGCGCCGTGCGCGCGGACTATTTCGTGGGCTGGGGCGATGCTGCGGGCGAGATTGCGGGACGCTTGAAGCAGCCGCTGTCCCTGTGGGTGCTCTGGCCGAGGTAATTGAAGCAGACAGCCGGGACGCAAAGGGCGCAAAGGTTACGCAAAGGACGCAAAAAGGACATCCAAAACCTTCCTGGTTTTCTTTTGCGTCCTTTGCGAAATCTTTGCGTCCTTTGCGTCCGGTATCCGGCCCCGCATTTAACCTTTCGCCAGATGCGACAAAGGCCAGCTGCTCGACGCCTTCACCTCGCCCAGCGAAAAGCTCGTGTGGATGTCCTTGACGTTCGGAAGATTGATCAGCACCTTCCGCGCGAACTCGGAGAAGGAGTCCAGGTCCCGTGACACCACCTGCAGCTCGAACGTCCCCGCGCCGCTGATGTAGTGGCAGGACACGATCTCCGGGATCTTGCGGATCGCGTCTTCCATCTCCCGCGTGCGCTCGCCCGTGTTGCGGTCGGCGTCCAGCCGCACGAAAGCCAGCACGCCCAGCCCGATGCGATGGCGGTCGATCTCCGCGTGATAGCCCTTGATGAAACCGGCCTCCTCCAGCGCCCGCACGCGCCGCCAGCAAGGCGCGGCGGACAGGCCTACGCGCTGGGCCAGTTCGGCATTGGTCAGCCGGGCGTCCGCCTGGAGCTCGGTAAGGATTTGGATGTCATATCGGTCAAGGTTTTCCATTTTCCCGGTCTTCAAGAAAGAATCTTTCGCATCCTAGGGTATTCCGGGCACACAACGCAAAGACATATCCGCGCATGCGGCCATACACTTTGCGCATGAACGCACCCCTGCCCGAACACATCCGCAAGGCGCTCGAGACCGTCACGCTCGACGACAAGTATTCGCTCGACTACGGGCGCGCCTTCATGAGCGGCGTGCAGGCGCTCGTGAAGCTGCCCATGCTGCAGCGGCAGCGCGACGGCCTGGTGGGCAAGAACACCGCCGGCTTCATCAGCGGCTACCGCGGCTCGCCGCTGGGCGGCTACGACCAGGCGCTGTGGAAGGCCAAGAACTACCTGCAGGCGCAGAACATCGTCTTCCAGCCGGGCGTCAACGAGGAGCTCGCGGCCACCGCGCTGTGGGGCACGCAGCAACTGGGCTTCGCACCGCCCGGCACGAACAAGTTCGACGGCGTGTTCGGCATCTGGTACGGCAAGGGCCCCGGGGTGGACCGCTGCTCGGACGTCTTCAAGCACGCCAACATGGCGGGCACCACGCCCTGGGGTGGCGTGATCGCGGTGGCCGGCGACGACCACGTCGCCAAGAGCTCCACGGCGGCCCACCAGAGCGACCACATCTTCAAGGCCTGCGGCCTGCCGGTGTTCTTCCCCGCCAACGTGCAGGAAATCCTGGACCTCGGGCTGCACGCCTTCGCCATGAGCCGCTTCTCGGGCGTGTGGTCCGGCATGAAGACGATCCAGGAGATCGTCGAGTCCAGCGCCACGGCGATGATCGATCCCGAGCGCGTGCAGATCAAGCTGCCGACCGACTTCGAGATGCCGCCGGGTGGCCTGCACATCCGCTGGCCGGACACGGCGCTGGAGCAGGAGGCGCGCCTGTTTGACTACAAGTGGTACGCCGCGCTGGCGTACATCCGCGCCAACCGACTGAACTACAACGTCATCGAAGGCCCGCACGACCGCTTCGGCATCATCGCGAGCGGCAAGGCGTACAACGATGCCCGCCAGGCGCTGCTGGACCTGGGGCTGGACGACGACACGTGCCGCCGCATCGGCGTGCGCCTGCACAAGGTGGGCGTGGTGTGGCCGCTGGAGGCGCAGGGCACGCGCGAATTCGCCAAGGGCCTGCGCGAAATCCTGGTGGTGGAGGAAAAGCGGCAGGTCATCGAGTACCAGCTGAAGGAAGAGCTCTACAACTGGCGCCCGG
>JAJNBO010000203.1 GCA_021156245.1 Ramlibacter sp.
CCGCCGGCGACGCGCGTGCCGCTGGAAGACCTGCTGGCGCAGGCCGACCACGTGGTGTGCCTGGCGCCGGCCAACGCGCAGACCGAAAACCTGATGAACGCGGCCCGCTTCGCCGCCATGAAGCGGGATGCGTTCTTCATCAATGCCTCGCGCGGCGAGTTGGTGGACGAAGGTGCCTTGCTGCATGCCCTGGACAGCGGGCAGATCGCCGCCTGCGCCATGGACGTCGGACGCGCGCCGGACCAGATGCCGTCACCGGCACTGGCGAAGCACGCCCGCGTGCTCGCCACCCCGCACATCGCCGGCCTCACGCCGGAGGCGGCGGAGCACCAGTCCCGCGAAACCGTGGCACAGTTGACCGAGCTGCTGGCGGGCCGCATGCCGGTCGGCGCACTGAACGCGGCGCAGGCCACGCGCCTGCACCTTCTTCCCACGTCCTGAGGTGACCGGATGAATGCCACAGAGGGCGCCAACGCCCGCTTCGAGCCCAGCTCCCGCTATCCCGACCCTTGCATCGAAGTGCTCGACGAGCGCTTCCTGAAGCTGCGGCTGTTCAGCGCCAGCGTCGAGCGCCTGGCGACCGGCTTGCGCTGGGCCGAGGGACCGGTGTGGTTCGGCGATGGCCGTTACCTGCTGGTGTCCGACATCCCGAACAACCGCATCGTGCGCTGGGACGAAGCGTCGGGCGCGCTCAGCGATTTCCGCGCGCCGTCGAACAACGCCAATGGCAATTTCCGCGACCGCCAGGGTCGCTTGCTGACTTGCGAGCACCTCACGCGCCGCGTCACGCGCACGGAGTACGACGGCGCCATCACCGTGCTGGCGGATCGCTTCGACGGCAAGCGGCTGAATTCGCCGAACGACATCGTCTGCGCGCGGGACGGCGCCGTCTGGTTCACGGACCCGAGCTTCGGAATCTCCGGCTACTGGGAGGGCAAGCCGGCCGAGGCGGAGCTGCCGCACGCCGTGTACCGCCTCGCCAGCGATGGAAAGCTGCAGCAGGTGGTCACGGACCTGCAGGCCCCGAACGGACTCGCGTTCTCACCGGACGAGAAGGTGCTGTACGTGGTGGAGAGCCGTGCCGTCCCGCATCGGCGCATCTGGGCCTACGACCACGCGCCCGACGGCAGGCTGTCGAACAGGCGCATCGCTGCCGATGCGAAGGGCCCCGGCGCGTTCGACGGATTCCGCGTCGACGTCGAGGGCAATCTCTGGTGCGGCTTCGGCAGCAACGGCTCCGTCGGCGCCGACCTGGAGGCGCTGGACGGCGTGCGCGTGTTCGCGCCGGATGGCACGGCGATCGCCCACATCCACTTGCCGGAACGCTGCGCCAACGTCTGCTTCGGCGGCCGGCATCGCAACCGCCTCTTCATGGCGGCGAGCCATTCGATCTATGCGCTGTATGTGAATACCCAAGGGTGCGCGTAGGCTGGCGGTGAGGGGCGAAGCCCGAACCCCAGCTCCCGATCACCCGCCCCACCCGGTCCACAGCGCCCACGCCGCGGTCGCCACCAGCAAGGCCGCGACCGCGCGCGCCATCGTCGCCTGGCCGCGTTCCGAGCGCGCCAACCGCTCGCGCACGCCCGCCGCTCCCAGCGCCACCGCGCCGTAGACGAGGGCTTGCACCAGGGCAATGATCGCGCCCATGGCCGCGGCCTGCGCGGCCACGTTGCCTTGCTCCGGTCGGATGAATTGCGGGAACACCGCCACCATGAACAGGTAGGCCTTGGGGTTCAGCAGGCAGGTGGCCATCGCGCGCGTGAAGGTGCGGGCGGCCGGCCGCGAATCCTGCAGCTCCACCCGGGCCATCGTCGCGGGATGCCGCCACAGGCCGAGGCCCATCCAGGCCACGTACAACGCGCCCGCGGTCAGCACCGCGCCAAAGGCGCCCGGGACCACCCGCAGCAGGAGGCCGACACCGAGGGCCCCCATCAGCGTGTGGACCACCCCGCCCGCCACCATGCCGGCGACGGCCGAGAAGCCGGCGCGGCGGCCGTCGACGAGCGAGCTGGCCAGCACATAGGCCATGTCCATGCCGGGGATGACGATGATGCCGAAGACGAAGAGGGCGAACAGCCAGAGCGGGTCCATGGGATCTCCTAGAGGAAGACCGCACTGTGCGCCGCCATACATGACAACCCGCGGCATGTATTGCATCTACACTGCCGGTCATGCGTGCCAGCCGCCTGCTCTCCATCCAGATGCTGCTGGAGACGCACGGCCGCATGAGCGCGCCGGCGCTCGCCCGTGCGCTGGAGGTGTCGGTGCGCACCTTGCACCGGGACATCGACGAGCTCACGACCGCCGGCGTGCCCGTCTATGCGGAACGCGGCCGCTCGGGGGGCTTCCGGCTGATGCCGGGATGGAAGACCACGCTCACCGGCTTCACCGCGGGAGAGGCCGAGGCCGTCTTCCTGGCGGGGCTGGCGGGGCCCGCGGCGGACCTGGGGCTCGGCGGCCAGGTCGCCAGCGCCCAGCGCAAGCTCCTGGCGGCGCTTCCGGCGCCGTGGCGCGGTGGCGCCAGCCGCATCAGCGCGCGCCTGCACCTCGACCCCGTCGAGTGGTATCGCGAAGCGGACCCGGTCCCCTTCCTCTCCCTGGTGGCCACCGCGGTATGGGAATCGCGGCAGCTTTCCCTCACCTACGAAAGCTGGAAGGACACCGGCCGCCGCGTCGTGCATCCGCTCGGCCTGGTGCTGAAGGCGGGCATCTGGTACCTGGTGGCGGAGCGCGAAGGCAAGGTGCGCACGTGGCGCGTGGCCAGCATCCAGGAGGCCGTGCTGCTGGACAAGCCGGCGCGGCGCCCCGCGCGCTTCGACCTGGCGGACTACTGGCGCGGCTCGGTGCGCCGCTTCGAGCAGGAGGTGTACACGGGCGAGGCGAGCGTGGCCGCGACGGCGCGCGGCCTGGCCGAACTGCGCCGCATCAACGCGGCGTTCGCGCGGGCGGTGGCGGCCGTCCCGCCGCCGGCCGAAGGTGGGCGCGTGACACTGCGCATCCCGATCGAGTCGGTTCCGCACGCGGCGGGCCAGTTGCTGCGGCTGTGCCCGGAGGTGGAGGCGCTGGAGCCTGCGGCATTGCGTGAAGCGCTGCGCGAGCGCATCCGCGCCGCCGCCCGGATCTATCGGGGCTGATCCGCGTCGAGCGCCAGCTCCGCCAGCCGCAGCGCCCCGTCGAAGCTGCGCGCGACCGCGATGAACAGGTTGGTGTGGCAGAACAGGGCATCGAAGACCCCGCTGGCCGCGGCGAGCTGCGCATCGCGCAGGCCCGCCCAGGCGGCGGGCAGGTCGCGCCGCGCTTCGAAGGAGTCGGCCTTCACGGGCACCGTCCGCAGCACGTGGCGTTCGCCCGCTTCGTCGCGCTCCGGGTACAGCACGAACAGCACCTCCGGCATCTCGTCCAGCACGACGCGCGTCCAGGGCATGCCGCCCTCGGCGAGGTGCAGCACGCGGCCGCCCAGCAGGCGCGGCGCCGCACGCACGCGGTCCGCCGCCAGCTCCTGGCCCACCCGCCGCAGCACCAGCCGCTGCAGGTACCGCTGCACCAGCGCCATCGCTTCGCGGAAGCGTTCCAGCTGCAGCGCGCCATGCGCCTGCGGGTCGAGCCCCTGCTCCTCGACCCACGTGCTGTTCAAGGCCGCAACCAGGCTCGAGAGGCCGAACACGCCCGGCGCGACCATCGCGGCGCCGGTGTCCACCATGTCCAGGTAGCGCACCAGCGAAGCGTCCAGGTCGGCCGCGATGCCGGCGATGGCTTCCTCGGCCAGCGATGCGCCCAGTCCGGCCGCGACCTGGCGAACGTACGCCGTTCCGAATTCGCGCCAGACGAGTCCGGCGCTGGCATAGCCCTCGCCACTCGCCCGCGCGCCGTCGAAGCCGCGCTGGTGGTGGTCGAAGCGGCCGCGCGCCGGATCCCATTCGCCGCCCACGTCGACCGCGAAGTCGGCTTGCGCAATGACGGCGGCGTCCCGCGTGCGCGCGAGGGTGTGGTCAGGGTGCATGGCAGCAAGCACCGCCACGCCGAACACGTCGTCGGCATGGAAAGAGCCGCTGTGGGTGAGGATGCGGGTGGTCACGACAGCAGGTCGCGCAGCGTGCGGGCGACCACCTTGGTGGCGCGGCGCAGGTCTTCCAGGTGCAGGCGCTCGTCGGCGCGCTTCGCGTTGGATTCGAGCACCGTGCGCGGGCCGGCGCCGTAGATCACGGCCGGCACGCCCGCCTCGCCATAGAGGCGGGCGTCGGTGTAGAGCGGCGTACCCATTGCCGGGATATCCTGGCCGAAGACCGCGCGGCCATGCTTCTGGATCGCGGCCACCAGCGGCTGGTTGCCGGGCAGGGGCTGCAGCGGGCGTGCCAGCAGCAGGCGGCGGATCTCCACGGTGATGCCGGGGCAGCCGGCTGCCGCATCGTCGATCACCTTGCGGATCGTGGCCTCCACTTCCACCGGGTTCTCCTCCGGGATCATCCGGCGGTCCAGCTTGAAGACCACCTTGCCGGGCACGACGTTGGTGTTGGTTCCGCCCTCGATGCGGCCGACGTTGAGGTAGGGGTGCGAGATGCCGGCGACCCGCGAGCTCACCTGCTGGTACATCGCGTTCTGCCCGTACAGCACGTTCAGGATCCGCACCGCGCCTTGCAGGGCGTCCACGCCGGTCTGCGGGATGGCGGCGTGCGCCATCTTGCCGTGCACGGTCACCTCCATCTGCAGGCAGCCGTTGTGGCCGGTCACCACTTCGTAGCTGAAGCCGGCGGCGATCAGCAGGTCCGGCTTGGTCAGTTTCCTTTTCAGCAGCCAGCCGGGGCCGAGTTCCCCGCCGAATTCCTCGTCGTACGTGAAGTGCAGTTCGACGTTCCCTTTCAGCGGGGCCTTCAGGGACTCCAGCGCGCGCACGGCGAAGGTGAAGCTCGCGAAGTCGCTCTTGCTCACCGCCGCGGCCCGGCCGTAGAGCATGCCGTCTTCGACTTCGCCGCCGTACGGATCCTTGGTCCAGCCCTCCCCCGGGGGAACCACGTCGCCGTGCGCGTTCAGCGCGATGGTGCGGCCCGGCGCATAGTGGCGCCGCACGATCAGGTTGGTGATGGACTGCAGGCCCTGCGCCTGCACTTCGTCCTGCGGCACCGGGTACTTCTCCGCCTGCATGCCGAAGGCCTTCAGCAGCTCCGCGGTTCGATCCGCGTGCGGCGCGTTGTTGCCTGGAGGCGTATCGGTGGGGACCCGCACGAGCTCCTGCAGGAAGCGGACCTCTTCGTCGAAGTGCGCATCGATCCAGGCATCCAGTTTGTCGTAGTCGCTCATCGCGTGTGTTCCAGTTCGGCCGCCAGGTCCTGCAGCAGGTGGCGGAAGGCGTCGACCAGCAGCTGCATGTCGTCGCTGGTGGTGGACTCCAGGGGGTTGTGGCTGATGCCCGAGTTCTGGCCGCGCACGAACAGCATCGCTTGCGGCATCACCTCGTGCAGTTTCATCGCGTCGTGGCCGGCGCCGCTGGGCATGCGGTAGAGCGGAACGCCGAGCGCCTGGACGGCGCGCTCCCAGCGAGCTTGCCAGGCCGGCGCGCTGGGCGCCGCCGCCGCGCGCATCGTCTCTTC
>JAJNBO010000204.1 GCA_021156245.1 Ramlibacter sp.
GGCGATGTGGTGGCTCTGGCGGATGGCGACGGAGCCCGTGCCGCACGCGCGCGCCATGCGCGTGGCGGCCTGCATGGCCTGCAGCACCAGCCAGGGGCCAGGCAGGCGCAAGCCGTTCCACGTCAGCGCCGCCGGCGCCTCGTGGATGACCTCCGGCTCGCCCTGCACCCGCATGGAGCCGGACTCCACTTCCTTCAGGTACCCGGGAAGCAACTGCAGGCCGTGCGTCGTGTGGCCCAGGAGGTCGCCTTCGACCAGGATGCCGGCAACGGCTTCCGCCTTGTCGTCGGGCATGCCCGCGGCCAGCAGCAGGTCGCGCGCGAAGGTGAGGAGTGCGGAGGCGGAGTGGCGGGTCGGTGAGGTGGTCATGGCGGCGGCAGTGGATGCCGCCGCAGTCTAGCGCCTAGGCGGGAACGCGCCGCCCCAGCACGGGCGTGCCCATCAGCCGCCCACTGAGCTGCTCATATTCCAGGGGGTCGTGGCCGCTGAAGATGCGCACTTCGGCACCGTGCTTGCGCCGCAGCTCGCGCAGCCGCTGCTGGTTCTCCAGCCGCCTGGCGCGGTCCTTCTCCATCATTGCCTGGTACATGCGCAGTCCCGGGGTGCACCACGGCTTCTCGTAGTCCATCTCGGCGTGGAAGAAGTACGCGTCGCCGGCGAGCAGCAGCCAGTGGCCATCGTCGCGCCGGACCGCCACGCCGGCATGGCCGTGCGTGTGCCCGGGCAGCGGCACCAGCAGGATCTCCGGCGGCAGGCCCGCCAGCTGGCGCACGGCGCCGAAGCCGTACCAGGGCTCGCCGGCCGCGTCGGCGTACACCCGCCAGTTGGCGCGGGTGCCCCACTGCTGCGGACGGAAGCGCTGGCGGTCCAGCCACGTCCTCTGCAGCACGGCGTCATCGCGCTCCTGCTGCATCATGTGGATGGCAGCTTGCGGGAAATCGTCCAGCCCGCCCGCATGGTCGAAGTCGAGGTGCGTCAGCACGACGTGGCGCACGTCGCCCGCCTGGAAGCCGAGACGCTGCAGTTGGCGCAGCGCCGTCATCTCCTCGCGGAAGTCCGGGCTGAGCAGCGTCAGGAAGAACTTGCTCAGGCGCGAATGCGGATCGGCGACGTCGCGCAGCCCGAAGCCTGTGTCGACCAGCACCAGCCCTTCACGCGTTTCGATGGCGAGGCAATGGCAGCACAGCTTGCCGCGGGTCAGCGCGCCCGGCGTGCGGTCGTCCATGAGATGGCCGCCGAGAGGACAGCTGGAGATGCAGTTGAGATGGTGGATGCGCACGGAACAGCTCGAAAAGGTGATGGCCTTTTCAATCTAGTCCGCCCGCGCGCGGGCGTCCATCGCACCTGCCCTGGCGGCTTGCAGGAACGCTCCTGCGCCGGGCTGCACTCAGCTCGTCGGCATGCCGTCGAACGCCGTCAGCGACGCATCCATGCGGTCCCATGCCAGCCCGCGCGCGGCATAGGTCAGCACCTGCGGGGCGAAGCGTCCGGGCTCGTCGAGGCTGCCCGCATGCACGGCGATCATGTCCGGGGCGGCGGCGAAGCGCAGGAACACGGGCGTCCCGCACACCGGGCAGAAGGCATGGGTCTTGACGTTGCCGTTATCGGCAGCGATGTCCCAATGCCGGGCATCGCCCGTGACCGTCATGTCCGCCTGCGCGGGGAACGTCAGGTACGAGCCATGGCCCGTTCCGCTGCGCTGCTGGCATTGCCGGCACTGGCAGTGATTCTGGAACACGGGCGCGTGCGGCGTGGTGTAGCGGATCGCGCCGCATGCGCATCCACCGGTATAGGGCGTGCTCATGCCGCGCTCCCGGCGACGCCAACCTTCGGCTTGGCGAAGACGTCGATGCCTTCGCCGGTTTCGAGCAGGGACTTCAGGCTGGAGAGGACCGCCGGCCAGCCCTGCGAGATGCCCTTGGCCATGCCGCTGCCCGCCTCGAGTTCGTCGTGGGTGACCGTCAGGCGCACCATGTTCTCGTACGGCACGAGGTCGAAGCACACGCGGCTGTAGCTGGCGGGATCCGCGGCCTGCGAGGCATTCGCCCACGTCATCACCAGCCGCGTGGGCGGCGCGATCTCGACCACCTTGCCCACCAGCTCGATCGTGCGCTGCGCGTTGGCGCGCACGTGCTGCCAGTCGGAGCCCGGCTTCCAGTCAGAGACGTTCTCGTGGCCCCAGTAGCGGCGCGCGATCTCCGGCCGGGTGATGGCCTCGAACACCTTTTCGGGCGTCGAGCGGATGTACGTCACGTAGACGAAGCTGGTCTTGTCTTTGCTCACATCACTCTCCTTCGAGTTCCTTCTTCAGGTCGTGCAGCAGGCTGAGCCGCTGCCTTTCGAACTTGCGCACCCAGCGCTCGTACACCTCGTGCAGCGGCACCGGGTTGATGAAGTGCAGCTTCTCGCGGCCTCGCCACACCGTGCTGACCAGGTTCGCGGCTTCCAGCAGCCCGATGTGCTGCGTGGCCGATTGCCGCGTCATGTCCAGGTGCTCGCAAAGCTGCGAGAGCGTCTGCCCGTTGTGCTCGCAGAGCAGGTCCAGCAGCTTCCTGCGGGTGGGGTCGCCCAGCGCCTTGAATACCTTGTCAGCGTCCATGCGTGCTTTTGTCGTGCGGCCATTATATGCAGGCAAAAACCTGCAGGTCAAGCCGAACGAAGCCGGCGTGCCGCGCGCGTGAACACGCGGCGGCCGCCGGCCGTCTAGTGCATGAAGCGGTTGTCGCGCGTGAAGATGGCCAGATCCACCAGCGTGAGACCGGTGTAGTCGCCGGGCTGGTACTTCAGGCGCATGCCGTTGACGTCGACCACGCCCGCCTTCAGCAGTCCCTGCACAAAGCTCTCCCGCGTGGGCTCCGGCCCGGCGAGCTTGAGCGCCGCGACCAGCGCCTTCGCCGTGAGGTAGCCCTCCAGGCTGCCGTACGAGAAGGACTTGCCGGGGTGCACCTTCGCGAACACGTCGCGGTATTCCCGCGCGATGTCGGTCTTGCGTTGCATCGGGTCGGGCACGACCTGCGCGAACACCATGCCGTGCGCCAGGTCGCCCAGCTTCTCGGCCAGCTGCGCCGAACCCGAGTTCACTGCGCTGAAGGAGGCCCTGACGCCGAGCGCGCGCGACTTGCGGATCAACTGCTCGTAGACGCCGACGCCGCCATGATTGAGGACCACCTGCGCCCCCGACGCGCCGATGCGCTGCGCCATGGCGGTGATCTCTGCATCGCCGACGCCCGACTTGAACGGCAGGTCCGCGACCAGTTCCATCTTCAGCTGCTGGCACAGGATGCGCATGTTCTCCAGGTGCTGCAACCCCGTTTCGGAGTCGGAGCGGAAGAAGGCCGCCTTCGTCATGCCGAGGCTGCGGGCATGTTCGAGCAAGGCCTTGAATTCATCCCGGTGCTCGGCGCGCACCGGGAACACCAGCGGCTGGTGGGGCCGGCGCAGCGTGGGGGACCCCGCCATGGGCCCGAAGAACGGAACCTTCAGGTCGACGGCCGCCTTCATCACCGCGGTGGACGGGCCGCCTTCGATCGAGCCGAACAGGATGAACGCCTTTTCCTTCTGCACCAGGTCGCGGGCATTGGCTTCCGCCTTGGCGCCGCTATTGTCGTCGTCCAGCGTCTTCAGCAGGATCTGCCGGCCATGGACGCCGCCCTGCTCGTTGGCCACCTTCAGGTAAGCGGAAATGCCATCCTGCACCGCCATGCCATAGGCATTCTTCCCAGCCTGGAGCGTGATCGTCTGGCCTATGAGCAGCGTGGTTCGGGTCACGCCGTCGGCGGGAGCGGCCGCGACCGGCCCCACGATGCCCATCAACAGGGCAAGATAAAGGGATGCTGCAGGCCAACCGCGCCAGGCAGAAGCGAAGGACACACGCATGAAACACCTCCAAACCAGTACGGTTACAGTCTGCAACACTTGGCTGGGGCGAGCAAGGTGATCGTCGTGACTTTTAGCGCGATTCCTTCCGGATCGGCGAGCCTCCCCCGAACGGGTGAGGGCACGCCATGAGCGGCTCCATCTGGATGTGGCTGTTCTTCGCCACGCTCGCCGTGCAGCTGCTGGTGATCTGGTCGATCCGCCGCCATCGCAGCCCGGTTCTGCAGGTGAAGGCCGACTCCGGCATCGCCGACCTCGTCCCCTCCATCTCCGGCCTGACCCTGGGCACCTCGGTCGAAGGCAACAGCGTGGAGATCCTCGAGAACGGCCACTTCTACGACGTGCTGATCGAGCGCATCCTGGCGGCGCAGAAGTCCGTGCACTTCGAGACCTTCCTGTGGAAGCCGGGCGAACTCGCCAAGCGCATGGCCGCCGCCTTCATCGACCGGGCCCGCGCCGGCGTGATCGTGCGGATCATGCTCGACGCGCAGGGCAGCAAGAAGATGGAGCCCGACGTCGTGGAGTTCCTGCGCGAGGCGGGCTGCAAGGTGAAGTTCTTCCACAAGCGCTCGCTCTACACGCTGGGCGTGCTGAACGACCGCGACCACCGCAAGATCTGCATCATCGACGGCAAGGAAGCCTTCGTGGGCGGCCACTGCATCACGGACGACTGGCTGGGCGACGCCGAAGACCACCTGCACAACTCCGACGTGAGCGTCTGGCTGCACGGCCCCATCGTCCACAGCGTCCAGGGCGCGTTCAGCGAGAACTGGGCGGGCGAGACGGGCGAGCTGTTCGTCGGCGACTCGTTCTTCCCCAGGCTGGAAAAGGCGGGCGACATCCCGATGCACGCGGCTTACGTCAAGCCGGAAAATTCCGCGCCTTCGGTGAAGATCCTGCACCACACCGTGCTGTGCCTGGCGCGCGAGCGGATCTGGATCCAGAACCCGTACTTCATCCCGAAGCGGGAAGCCATCGATGCGCTCGCTGCCGCGGTGAAGCGGGGCGTGGACGTGCGGGTGTTGATGCCGGCCACCAGCGGGTCCGACGCGCCGATGGTGCAGCACGCGGGGCACTACCACTTTGAAAGCCTGCTGAACCACGGCGTGCGGCTCTACGAATACCCGCACACGCTGCTGCACCAGAAGATCATGACGGTGGACGGCATCTGGAGCGCGGTGGGCTCCACCAACTTCGACGACCGGTCCTTCGACACCAACGACGAGATCACCATCGGCATCCTCGACGAGGGTGTCGCGGCGAAGCTGGACGCCATCTTCGAGAAATACGTGAAGCGGGCCGACGAGATCAGCCCCGAGGAATGGCGCAAGCGCAGCGTGCTGACCAAGCTGAAACACAATGCGGCGTACCTGCTGAACGACGTGCTTTGAAACCGATGTCCCCCGAGCCGCCGCCCCTGGAATCCGAACTCCCGCCCGAAGCCCTGCGCGTCCTGTCGCTCGCTTCGCGCCACGTGACGCCGGCTGGCGAAGGCGACGTGGTGTGGCATGCCTGGGGCGCAGGCGCGCCGCTCGTGCTGCTGCACGGCGGCAGCGGCAGCTGGACGCACTGGATCCGCAACGTGGAGGCCCTCGCCGTCGCCGGGCGCCGTGTGCTGGTGCCCGACCTGCCCGGCTTCGGCGACTCGGCGCG
>JAJNBO010000205.1 GCA_021156245.1 Ramlibacter sp.
AGGTGCGCGCCGAGATCGATCGCGAAGGCGCCGAGGGTGGAGAGCGTCGCCAACGCAACGGCGGTGCACAGCCAGCCATGCCGCTGGTGCCGGAGCAGGCGGACCGCTGCCGCCATCAACAAGGAACCCGCCACCAGCGCCGCGGCTGCCCAGGCGCCGCCGGTGGGAAGCGCGGCTCCGGGCGGGGGGCACACGTCCAGCTTCATCGACACATGCACGTGCGAAAACGCGAGCGAGGCGAACACGGTGGCGTCCACGGCCACCAGCACCACCATCGCCCACCAGGAATGAGAGGCGCGCCCGGCGGCGACGGCGGGCACGACGACCCGGTCCCCGATCCTGGCCTGGGGCTGCGGCGGCGGCTGGTCCAACCCCCAGAGCCAGGCGAGGATGGCCACGACGGCGGCGATTCCGCATGCGGCAGCTGCCAGGTACCAGGACACGGTGAGCAGCAGGAAGAAGCCGGCGGTGCCCGCCGCCGCGATGAAGTGCATCCAGCCGTCCCCCGGAAGGCGCAGCAGGTGGCGGATGTCGCCGCGCAGCGGGCTGGTCACCAGCGTCTCGCGGCCGCCGAAGACCGTGCCGGGCAGCCAATGCCGGCCTTCGACGATCTCGCGGGGCAGCGCGGGCCGGTCCCACAGCGGCTCCCGCGAATCCACTTGCGGAATGCTGCGCATGCCATAGCTTTCCTGCGGCACCCACTCCAGCGAGGACGCGTTCCACGGGTTGCCGGGCTCGCGCTTGCGTTGCAGCACGGTGCGCACCGTCTCCAGCAGGCACAGGGCCGCACCGGCTGCGAAGACGAAGGCGCCGAGGGTGGAGAGCAGGTTCCACACGGTCCAGCCGAGGCCTTCCGCATAGGTGTACACGCGGCGCGGCATGCCCTCGAGCCCGGCGATGTGCATCGGGAAGAAGGCCAGCTGGAAGCCGCCGAACATCAGCACGGCGCTCCAGCGCGCCACGCGCTCGCGCAGGCGGTTTCCGTTGATCAGGGGCGTCCAGTAGCAGATGCCGGCAAACAGGGGGAACACCATCCCGCCGATCAGCACGTAGTGGAGGTGCGCGACGATGAAGTAGCTGTCGTGCACCTGCCAGTCGAAGGGCAGCACCGCGACCATCACGCCGGTGAGGCCGCCGAGGACGAAGGTGAAGTGGAAGCCGAGCAGGAACAGCGTGGGCGAGTCCATGCCCACGCGTCCCTTCCAGAAGGTCGCGATCCAGGAGAACACCTGCACCCCGCTGGGGATGGCGACGGCGAAGCTGGCGGCGGAGGTGAGGTACAGCGCGAGCGGGCCGAGGCCGGCCGTGAACATGTGGTGCATCCACAGCAGGAAGCTGATGCCGCCCACGGCGATCAAGGCCCAGGCGATGGCCTTGTAGCCGACGATGGGCGTGCGGGCCAGCGCCGGCACCATCATCGACACCATGCCCGCCGCGGGCAGGAAGATGATGTAGACCTCCGGATGGCCGAAGAACCAGAACAGGTGCTGCCACAGCAGCGGGTCACCGCCACGCGCGGGAATGAAGAAAGGCCAGTCCAGGGCCCGCTCCAGCTCCAGCAGGATGGTGCCGGCGATGATCGCCGGGAAGGCGAAGATGATCATGAAGCCGGTGATGAGGCTCGCCCAGGCGAACAGCGGCATGCGCCAGAGGCTCATGCCGGGCGCGCGGGTGAGCAGGATGCCGATGACCAGCTCGATGGCGCCGGCGATGGCGGAGATCTCGATGAAGCCGATGCCCAGCAGCCACCAGTCGGCGCCGATGCCCGGCGAATATTCCTTGCTGGTGAGCGGCGGGTACATGAACCAGCCGCCGTCGGGCGAGGCGCCGAAGAAGATGGTGCAGAAGAAGGCCAGCCCGCCGAACGCGTAGGCCCAGAACGCATAGGCGGAGAGGCGGGGGAAGGGCAGGTCGCGCGCCCCCAGCATGTTGGGCAGCAGCCAGACACCCACGGCTTCGACCACCGGCACGGCGAACAGGAACATCATCACCGTGCCGTGCATCGTGAAGAGCTGGTTGAAGGTGCCGGCGCTGACCAGCGCGTTGTTCGGCAGCGCCAGCTGCGTGCGCATGATCAAGGCGAGCACCCCCGCGCCGACGAAGAAGATCAGCGCGGTGGCGAGGTAGTACAGGCCGATCTGCGTGTTGTTCACGGCGGTGAAGCGCCGCAGGCCTTTCGGCGGCTCCCATGCCTTCTCCAGGGCCTCCAGTTCACCGGCCGGGCGGGGCAGCGAGTTGGGCAGCTTGCGGTCGCCGGTCGCGCTCACTGCAGTCCCCCCAGCCAGTCGGAGATCGCTGCCAGCGTCGCGTCGTCCAGGCGGTCGTAGGAAGGCATGCGCGCGCCGCTCTTGACGCGCTGCACGTGGGCGATCCACTCGCGTCGCGCCTCGTCCGTGTTCGGCAAGGTGCCGGCGGCCAGGTGCAGGCGGCTGCCGAAGTGGGTGAGGTCCGGTCCGAGCCGCCCCTCGGCGGTGACGCCCCGCACTGCATGGCAGGCATCGCAACGGTTCGCGATGAAGGCTTGCTGGCCCGCCTGCCCCCGCGGCGTGGCGGCTGCCACCGCGGGCCGCGCCTGCGCCTGCAGCCAGGCCTCGAACGCCGCCGGCTCCATCGCCACGACGTGCAGCGCCATGCGCGCGTGCTGCTCGCCACAGAACTCCGCGCACTGGCCTCGCCACGTGCCCGGCAGGTCCGCCTTCAGCAGGAGGTGCTGCAGCCGGCCCGGCAGCATGTCGATCTTCCCCGCCAGCGCGGGGACCCAGAAGCTGTGGATCACGTCGGCGCTGTCCAGCGCGAGGTAGACCGGCCGGCCCGCCGGAATGCGAATCTCGTTGGCCGTGCGCACCGTGGCGCCGCTCGCGTCGCGATAGCGCACGTCCCACCACCACATGTGGCCCGTGACGCCGACGACCAGCGCATCCGCCGGGGGCATCGGCTTCCAGGAAGGGGTCATCGGCAATTGCCAGGCGAACAGCGCGGCCAGCACCACCCCCGGGAACACCAGGCCGCCGCCGACCACCCAGAGCCGCGCTCGCAGAGGCCCTGCGCGGCGGCGCAGCGACCACGCCAGCAACGTCATCACGAAGACGAAGATCGCGAAGCCGCCCACGAAGAGCACCCAGCTCACCGTCTCGATCGCTCGCGCCGCTTCGCCGGCCGCCTGGAGGACGCCGTCTCCGCTCATTTCAGCGAAAAGAGGTACGCCGTCATCTCCTGGGCTTCCGCGGGCGACACGCCCATGCTGGGCATCATGGTCCCGGGCACCAGCGAATGGGGCGCGACGATCCAGCGCACCAGCAGCTCCGGCCGGTTTGGCATGCGGCCCGCGATGTAGCTGCGCTTGCCCCAGGCGTCCAGCGGCGGACCGACGACGCCGCGCGAGGCAGGCACCCCAGGGATGTTGTGGCAACTGCCGCACCGGTATTGCGCCAGCAGCTCGCGGCCGCGCTCGATGCTGTCGTTCGCGGCGATGGCCGGTGCTCCACAGCCGAGCACCACGCCCAGTCCGAGGGCAAGGCGCGCAGCGGTACGAATCGTCGGCATCGCGCATTCTGGCCCGCAGCGGCCGCCCCGTGGGCCAGAATCGCGGCTCGATGCGCAACAAGCGAACCATGTTCCTGGTGGCCGCCGTGACGACGGCTGTGCTGGCCCTGCTGGCGGCGCTGGTCGGCGGCGCGGTCGTCTTCGGCGGCCTGTACGACGTCGCTTCGACGCAGGAGCACTTCCAGTTGACGCACCGCGTCCTGGAGAAGGCGATGCGCCAGTCGGTGAAGCTGCGGGCGCGCGACATCCAGGAGCCGCCGCTGGCGGACGAGGCCCTGGCCTTGCGCGGCGCGGCGTGCTACCGCGACAAATGCGTGCAATGCCATGGCGCGCCGGGCGTATCGCCCGGGGACCTGGGCAAGAGCATGCAGCCATTGCCCGGCCCCCTGGTGGACGCGCGCCATCACTGGCGCGCGCGGGAGCTGTACTGGGTGACGCGGCACGGCATCCGCATGAGCGGCATGCCCGCCTGGGAGTTCCGCTTGCGGGACGAAGAGATCTGGGAAGTGGTCGCCTTCCTGCAGCGGCTGCCGGACCTGAATGCGCCCCGGTACGCGGAATGGATGCGCAAGGCGCCGCCGGCTCCGGCGTGCGGGCCGGATGCGCTGCGCGCGCCGGCGACGCCGGTGGTGGTCGCCTCCATGCAACCGGACATCGAGCGCGGCCGCATCGCGTTGCACCAGAACGCGTGCAACGCCTGCCACGTCATCCCGGGCGTCACGGGCGCCAGGGTCTACGTCGGCCCGACGCTGGAGGGCATCGGCAGCCGGCAATTCATCGCCGGGACGTTGCAGAACACCCCGGACGGCATGATGCGCTGGCTCATGGCCACGCAGGAGGTCAAGCCCGGCACGGCCATGCCGCAACTGGGCGTGAGCGAGCGTGACGCCAGGGACATCGCTGGCTACCTTGCGACCCTGCGCTGAGGGAGAAAGGGGGCGAAACCTATAATGGAAGGTTCATCCGGACCTCCCATGAGCACCCCCCAATTCACCGTCGCCGACATCCGCCAGACCTTCCTCGATTTCTTCAAGGACCGGGCCCACACGGTGGTGGCCTCCAGCCCGCTGGTGCCGGGCAACGACCCGACCCTGATGTTCACCAATTCGGGGATGGTGCAGTTCAAGGACGTCTTCCTCGGCACCGACAAGCGCCCCTACGTGCGCGCGGCCTCCGTGCAGGCCTGCCTGCGCGCGGGCGGCAAGCACAACGACCTGGAGAACGTCGGTTACACGGCGCGGCACCACACCTTCTTCGAGATGCTGGGCAACTGGTCGTTCGGCGACTACTTCAAGCGTGACTCGCTCAAGTGGGGGTGGGAACTGCTGACCCAGGTCTACAAGTTGCCGGCGGAAAAGCTCTGGGCCACCGTCTACATCGACGACGACGAGGCCTACGACATCTGGACGAAAGAGATCGGCCTGCCGCCGGAGCGCGTGGTCCGCATCGGCGACAACAAGGGGGCCAAGTACGCCAGCGACAACTTCTGGATGATGGCCGACACCGGCCCCTGCGGCCCGTGCTCGGAGATCTTCTACGACCACGGCCCGCACATCCCGGGCGGGCCCCCGGGCAGCCCGGAGCAGGACGGCGATCGCTACATCGAGATCTGGAACCACGTCTTCATGCAGTTCGACATGCAGCCGGACGGCTCGCTCAAGCCGCTGCCCGCGCCCTGCGTGGACACCGGCATGGGCCTGGAACGCCTGGCCGCCATCCTGCAGCACGTGCACAGCAACTACGAGATCGACATCTTCGAGGCGCTGATCAAGGCGGCCGGCCGCGAGACGCAGACGAAGGACCTGTCGAACCCGTCGCTGC
Source organism: Ramlibacter sp. (assembly GCA_021156245.1). Classification (GTDB taxonomy): domain Bacteria; phylum Pseudomonadota; class Gammaproteobacteria; order Burkholderiales; family Burkholderiaceae_C; genus Ramlibacter. The sequence goes on from JAJNBO010000205.1 coordinate 5,365, forward strand.
GCGTGATCGCCGACCACATCCGCGCGACCTCGTTCCTGGTCGCCGATGGCGTGATCCCGTCCAACGAGGGCCGCGGCTACGTGCAACGCCGCATCATCCGCCGCGCCATCCGCCATGGCTACAAGCTGGGCCAGAAGACGCCGTTCTTCCACAAGCTGGTGCCC
>JAJNBO010000206.1 GCA_021156245.1 Ramlibacter sp.
GCCTGCGCGGGCCGCGTCGCGGGCATGCCAAAGCCTTCGAGGTTCACCAGCTTGCGGATGCGCTCCGGCCGCGCGCCCGCGTACAGCACGGCGATGTTGCCACCCATGCTGTGGCCCACCAGGTCCACCTGCGCGTCGGCCGCGTAGTGATCCAGCAGGAAGTCCAGGTCCGCCAGGTAATCCGGGAACCAGTAGTTGTCGGTGTGCGGGACTTTGGTCAGGCCGTAGCCCCGCCAATCGGGCGCGATGACGTAGCGGTCCTGCGCGAAGGCATCCACGACGAACTGGTAGGAGGCCGCGACGTCCATCCATCCATGCACCATCACCAGCGGAACCCTCCCCGGCGCCGGCTCCCCCCAGGTGCGCACGTGATAGCGCAGGTTCCGGATGGGGACAAACTCGCTGCGGGAGACTCTCTTCGGTTGGTACATTCGGCCGATCATAGGAGAGGCGACCATGGCCGGCAGTCAAGGCAGGGACAACTGGGAAACCATGCACCGGGGCTTCGGCTGGCAGGTGCCGCGGGACTTCAACATCGCGCGCGCATGCTGCACGCGCTGGGCGGAGGCCGCCGATGCCGGAGAGCGCATCGCCATCCGCACACATGCCGCGGGCGGCGCGACATTGAGCTTCAGGCGGCTGCAGCAGGAAGCCGACGCCATGAGCCACCTGCTGGTGGCGCTGGGCGTGCGCCGCGGCGACCGCGTGGCGATCGTGATGCCGCAGCGCTTCGAAACGGCGATTGCGTACATGGCGGTGTTCCAGCTCGGCGCCGTCGCCATGCCGCTGTCCATGCTGTTCGGCCCGGAAGCGCTGGAGTACCGGCTGCAGGACAGCGAAGCGGTGGTGGCGATCTGCGACGAAAGCTCGATCGCCAACGTCGCGCAGGTGCGGGAGCAGTGCCTCCTGCTGCGCACCGTCGTCGGTGTCGGGGGAGCCGCTTCGCAGGCCGACGTCGGTTGGGAAGCCGGGCGGGCGACCTTCGATTCCCCGTTCTCCCCGGTCCCCACGCTGGCCGACGACGGTGCGGTTCTGATCTACACGAGCGGAACCACGGGCCCGCCGAAAGGCGCTCTCATTCCGCATCGCGCCTTGATCGGCAATCTTCCGGGCTTCGTGTGCAGCCAGAACTGGTTCGGGTTCCGCCCCGGCCGCGACAGCGACGCCGTCTTCTGGTCACCTGCCGATTGGGCGTGGACGGGCGGCTTGATGGATGCCTTGTTGCCGAGCCTCTACTTCGGCCGTCCCATCGTCGCCTTCAACGGCCGCTTCGGGCCGGAACTCGCGTTCGCGCTGATGCAGGAACACGGCGTCACGCACACCTTCCTGTTCCCGACCGCGCTGAAGGCGATGATGAAGGCCTACCCGCGGCCGCGCGAGCAGTTCCGGCTGAAGCTCGAGGCCATCATGAGCGCGGGCGAGGCCGTGGGCGACGCCGTCTTCGCCTACTGCCGCGACCAGCTGGGCGTGGTGGTCAACGAGATGTTCGGCCAGACCGAGATCAACTACGTCGTCGGCAACTGCGCCATGAACGGCCACACCGGGCGCGGCATCGGCTGGCCCGCGCGCGCGGGCAGCATGGGGCGGCCCTACCCCGGCCATCGCGTGGCCGTGATCGACGACGACGGCAAGGAGTGCCCGCCCGGCGTGCCGGGTGACGTGGCCGTGAACCGCTTCGACGTGCACGGAGATCCGGACCCCATCTTCTTCCTGGGCTATTGGAAGAACGCCGCCGCCACGCAGCGCAAGTTCACGGGCGACTGGTGCCGCACCGGCGACCTGGCCACGCGCGACGCGGACGGGTACCTGTGGTACCAGGGACGCGCGGACGACGTCTTCAAGGCGGCCGGCTACCGCATCGGGCCGAGCGAAATCGAGAACTGCCTCGTCAAGCATCCGGCGGTGATCAATGCGGCCGTGGTCCCCAAGCCCGACGCGGAACGTGGCGCGCTGGTGAAGGCGTACGTCGTGCTGTCGCCGCAGGCGCTGCAGGCCCGGCCATCGGCCAGCCTGGACCGGACGAGCTTCGACGCCGAGCTGGTCGCGCAGCTGCAACTTCACGTCCGCGGCAAGCTGGCCCCGTACGAATACCCCAAGGAGATCGAGTTCATCGAGGCGCTGCCGATGACGACCACCGGCAAGGTGCAGCGGCGGGTGCTGCGCCTGCAGGAGGAGGAGAGGGCGCGCCAGGCGCGGGGCGCGTAGGAACCCGCCGTCCCTGCGAATCCCCGCTGTCCCGCCTTTGCGCCCTTCGCCGCACGCTACTGTCGGCGGCATGGCGATGAACTGGAAAACGGGGACGCTCTTTGCAGCCGGGCTGGCGGTGGGCGTTGCCGCCGGAGTCGCCGGGGTGATGAGCTTGAAGGCCGATGGCGACGCTCCATCCGCCCCTGCCACGAGCGCCATGGGCGGGCCCGGGACGCCGGGCCCCGGCGCAGTCCCCGTCATCACTTCGGGGCCCGGTCCCCGATGCTCCGAGCTGGCGCCCTTGCTCGGCAAGGGGCCGGAAGGCGACGGCAAGGAGACCCTTCGCGACACGGGCTCCAGCACCAGTGCCGACATCGCGGGGCTGCTGCTGAAAGGCAAGGAAGCGGCGGCCGGCGAGCGCCTGCGCGACGCCGAGATCCTGTTCATCAATGCGTGTCGACAAGCGCAGGCTGCGCGGGAGGGCGAGCTTCCCACGGCTGACGCCCAGTACCAGCTCGCGCGCCACTACGCCAATGCGGCCGCTTTCGGCGCGCCGCGGTCGAAGGAACTGTACGAGCGCGCGAACCGTCTTTACACGGCCAGCCTCCAGGTTTACGAGGGGCGCTACGGTGCCTCGCACGAGAAGACGAAGTTCGCCCGGGAAGGGCTGGTGACGGTGCAGCAGGTCACCGGCGTCCTGCCGCCCTTGCCCGCGCCCGCGGTCGCGACGGCGAAGGCGGCAGCCGCGGCGCCCGCCGTCGTCGCCGCCGCGCCGGCGCCTGCGCCCGCGCCGGATTTGCAGAAGGCGCAAGCTGAAGCAAGGGAGCGGGCAGAAGCCAAGGCACAAGCAGAAGCACGCGCGCAGGCAGACGCACGCGCGCAGGCAGAAGCGAGGGCGCAGGCTGAAGCGAAGGGTCAGGCTGAAGCGAAGGCACAAGCCGAGGCAAGAGCCCAGGCCGATGCGAGGGCCCGCGCCGAAGAGAGGGCGCGGGCAGACGCCAGGGCGCAAGCGGAGCGGGCGCAGGCGGCAGCGAAGGCCCAGGCGGATAGGGCCCAGGCCGAAGCGAAAGCCCAGGCGGAGAGAGCGCAGGCTGTCGCCAGGGCGCAAGCCGAGAAGGCGCAGGCCGACAAGGCGCAAGCGGAGCGCGCACTGGTGAGAGATCGGGAGCGAGTGGCAGCAGCGGCCCCGACGCCGCGCCGGACGACGTCGCCCTCGTTCAATTGTGCCTACGCGCGTTCGACGACGGAGAAGCTGATCTGCGCCGACGAAGAACTGGCGCGCCTGGATCGCGAACTCGGCGGAATCCACCAGCGGGCCAAGCAGGCCGCACCCGACAAGCGCGCTTTCCAGCGCGAGAGCGATGCCGAGTGGAAACGGCGCGAGGAAACCTGCCGCGATCGGGAATGCCTGCGGAACTGGTACGCCGAAAGGCGGCAGGAACTCAGCGCCGCGGCCGCTTCGCCGCGACCTGCTCCCGCGCCTCCACGCCGGGTGCAGCGCGCCGAACCCGCCGAGATCATGTTGCCGCCGGCCACCGCAAGCGGCAGCGCTACCGCCGGCGGTTGACGCGGCGCACCGCTAGTACCTCACCTGGCAGTTCTCGCAGAAGAAGCTGCGGCGGTTGGTGCGACCCAGGTGCGCCTTGACGAGGGGGATGTTGCACCGCGGACAGGTCCGTTTCGTGTGCGCCAGCCAGTGCTTCTTCAGCACGTACTGCTTCTTCCACTCGTAGAACTGGAAGCTGTAGATCCGGGCTTCGTCCACCAGTTCGCGCAGCTTCTTGGCGGGCAGGCCGCCCACCGTGGACAGCGGGTGCACGCGGATGCGGAACAGCACCTCGTTCTTGATGATGTTGCCCACCCCGGCGAAGCGGTCCTGGTCCAGCAGGGCGTCGCAGACCAGCGTCTCCGGTTGCGCGCGCAATCGCTTCAGCGCCAGCTTCGGGTCCCAATGCTCGGACATCACGTCGGCCCACCAGTCGTACACCAAGTCCAGCGGCTCCTCGATGAACCGCACCGAACAGGCGTACAGGTTGAGCGCGCCGTCGTCGAAGCCTAGGGACAGGCGCGGAACCGCCCAGCTCTTCTCCTCGTTGATCCGGTAGCTGCCGAACAGCATGAAGTGCACCCGCAGGCTGAAGTCCGGCAGCTCCACCAGGAAGTGCTTGCCCCAGCTGCGCAGCGCCTCCACCCGCTGGTGCAGCAGGCGGTCCTTCTCGATCGTGGTGTTGCCGCTGACGCGGACGATCGTCTTGCCGAGGAAACGGGAGGCTTCTTCCTTCAGGATGACGATCGACGGGCCCTCTGGCATGGTTCGTACTATGCTCGACCGCTTCCCCATCACGACACCGCTGTAACGCCATGCAAACGAACCAGCTCGGCCAGAGCGACCTGCGCGTCACCCCCATCTGCCTCGGCACCATGACCTTCGGCGAGCAGGTCGCCGAAAGCGACGCGCACGCCATCCTGGACCGCGCGCTTGCCCGCGGCATCAACTTCCTCGACACCGCCGAGATGTATTCGGTGCCGGCCCGCAAGGAAACCTTCGGCGCCACGGAGTCCATCATCGGCAACTGGCTGGCGGCGCGTCCGGGCGCGCGGCAGAAGGTCGTGCTGGCCACGAAGGTGGCCGGCCCGTCGCGTGGCATGCCCTGGATCCGCGCGGGCGCGGGCATGACGGGCGACGACATCGTCGCCTCCTGCGAAGGGTCCCTTCGCCGCCTGAAGACCGACGTGATCGACCTGTACCAGATCCACTGGCCCGAGCGCAACGTGCCGGCCTTCGGCGCGATCTACTTCGACCCGCAGAAGGAGCGCACGCAGACGCCCATCCACGAGCAGCTGGTGGCGCTGAACAAGCTGGTGCGGCAAGGCAAGGTACGCTGCGTCGGCGTGTCGAACGAGACGCCTTATGGCGTGCATGAATTCGTGCGCCTCGCGGAGCAGCATGAGCTGCCGCGCATCGCAACCGTGCAGAACCCGTACTGCCTGGTCAGCCGCGGCGTCGACAACGGACTGGACGAGACGATGTACCGGCTGGGCGTGTCGCTGCTGGCGTACTCGCCCCTGGGCTTCGGCCTGCTCACCGGCAAGTACGACGACTCCGGCTTCCAGGGCGCCGCGGCGCCTGCGCAGGCGCGGCTCGTCAAGTTCGAGTCGGTGCGCGGCGGGCGCTGGGGGCGGCCGGAAGCACTGGCGTCCGCGCGCCGCTACAACGCGCTGGCACGCGAGAACGGCCTCACGCCGGCGCGCATGGCGCTGGCCTGGTGCTACGGCAACTGGCGCGTGGCGAGCACCATCATCGGCGTGACTTCGCTGGCGCAGCTCGATGAAAATGTC
>JAJNBO010000002.1 GCA_021156245.1 Ramlibacter sp.
CAAGTCAGAGCTCGGACGCTGGCTGGCGCAGGCCGGCCGGCACGCGAACGCCCGCGAGGTGCGCCGCGCCATGGAGATCTGCGTCGACAACGCGAACCGCTCCATCTTCAACGCCGCCAATTCCAACCCGCAGTACAGCGGCATGGGCACCACGCTGGTGGTGGGCGTGTTCCAGGACGGCCGCCTGATGCTGGGGCACATCGGGGACTCCCGCTGCTACCGGCTGCGGGGCGCCACCCTGGACCAGATCACCAAGGACCACTCGCTGCTGCAGGAGCAGATGGACGCCGGGTTGATCACGCCGGAACAGGCGGCCACCTCCACCAACAAGAACCTGGTGACCCGCGCCCTGGGGGTCGAAGACGCCGTGCTGCTGGAAGTCAACGAGCACAAGGTCGAACCCGGCGATCTTTATCTGATGTGTTCCGACGGACTGTCGGATATGCTGGACGACGAGGCCATCGCCCGCATCATGGCGAGCGAGGTTCCGCTGGAACAAAAGTCGGTGCAGCTGGTGGACGCTGCGAACGCGAACGGCGGACGGGACAACATTTCGGTGCTGCTGGCGCATGCCAGCAGCGGCTCGAGGAAACGGGGACTGATCTCGCGCTGGCTCGGACAATGAAGCGCGCGTGATTGCAGATTTGCATTGAGGAACAGGAGTCGACCATGCCGAAGATGATCGTGTCGATCGACGGTGTCGTCATCAAGGAAGTGCAGTTGACCAAGGACCGGACCACGCTGGGCCGCCGTCCCTACAACGACATCGTGATCGACAACCTGGCGGTGTCGGGCGAGCACGCCGTGCTGCAATTGACCGGGAACGAGGTGTACCTGGAGGACCTGAATTCCACCAACGGCACCTACGTCAACGGCAAGGCCGTGAAGAAACAGTTGTTGCAAAACAACGATACGGTCGAAATCGGGAAGTACAAGATCAAGTTCATCAACGAGGCGCCGGGCGCCACGTTCGAGAAGACCATGATCATGAAGTCCGGCATGGTTCCGCCGATGCCGGCCAAGCCCGCGGCCGCTCCCGCCGGCGCGGCGACGGCCACCATGCCCTCGGCGGCGACCGCTTCCGGCGCCCCCGAGGCTGCCGCCGGATTGAATGCGAGCATCAAGGTGCTGTCCGGCGCCGCCGCCGGCCGCGAGGTCCCGCTGGTGAAGGTGGTCACCACCATCGGCAAGCCCGGCGTCGCGGTGGCCGCGATCACCAAGCGTTCCCACGGCTTCGTGGTGGCGCACGTCGAAGGCTCCGCCAAGCCCACCCTGAACGGGTCGGCCATCGGGCCCGAGCCGGTGACCCTGAAGAACGGCGACATGCTGGAACTCGCCGGCACCCAGATGCAGTTCCTCCAGGTGGGCTGACGCCCGCCGCGCCCGCTCCATGGGCCTGCTCGCGCGGCACTGGTCGCGCATAGCGATCACGCTGGTTCCCCTGGTGCTCGCCCTGATGCATGCCATCGGGGTGCTGCACATCGGCGTGCTGCAGCGCCTCGACGACATCATCTACGACGCCCGCCTGCGCGCCACCATGCCGCGCACGCTGGACGAGCGCGTCGTCATCATCGACATCGACGAGAAGAGCCTGGCCGAAGTCGGGCGCTGGCCCTGGAGCCGCAACCGCCTGGCCGAGATGGTCGACGAGCTGTTCGACCGCCAGAAGATCGAGCTGCTCGGTTTCGACGTGGTGTTCGCGGAAGCGGACGAGAGCTCGGGCCTGAAGCGCCTGCGCCAGCTCGCGCAGGGCGAGCTGAAGGACCAGGCGGGTTTCGCCGAGCGCGTGGCGCAGCTGCAGGGGTCGCTGGACTACGACGCCGCCTTCGCGCGGTCGCTGAAGAACCGCCCCATCGTCCTGGGCTACTACTTCACCAGCGACCGCGAAGGCCGCACCTCCGGCGTGCTGCCCCAGCCCGTGATGGCCCAAGAGGCGCTGCGCGGCCGTCCCATCAAGTTCACCAGCTGGAACGGCTTCGGCTCGAACATCGAGCAGCTCGCGCGCGCGGCCCCGGTGGCCGGCTTCTTCAACCCGATGGTCGACGGCGACGGCGTGGTCCGGGCCGTGCCGCTGCTGGCGGAACACAAGGGCAGCTACTACGAGTCGCTCGCGCTTTCCATGTTCCGCATGCTGGTGGGCTCGCCTGCCGTGGAGCCGGGCTTTCCCACCGAATCCTTCCTGCCCCGCCACTACCAGGGCCTGGACCACATCCGCCTGAAGCTCGGCGAGCGCTCGCGTGCGATCCCGGTGGCCGAAGGCGTGATCACGCTGGTGCCGTTCCGCGGGGCTGGCGGGCCCAGCGGCGGCTCGTACACGTACGTGTCGGCGGCGGACGTGATCGGCAAGAAGCTGCCCGCCGAAAGCCTGAAGGGCAAGATCGTCCTGGTCGGAACCACGGCCCCTGGCCTGCAGGACCTGCGCGTCACGCCCGTTGGCGAGACGTACGCGGGCGTCGAGACGCACGCCAACCTGCTCTCCGGACTCCTGGACAACAAGATTCCGGTGAAGCCGGACTACGCCCTCGGCTACGACCTGGTGATCCTCGTCGTCACCGGCCTGTTGCTGGCCTTCGCGCTGCCGCTGCTGTCTGCCACGCGCGCCGTGCTCCTGAGCGTGCTGGTCGCCGCGGCCATCTTCGCGCTGAACTTCTACCTGTACATGGCGCACATGCTGGCGCTTCCGCTGGCGGCGGCGCTCGCGATGGCCGGCACCGCTTTCGCGCTGAACATGAGTTACGGCTACTTCGTCGAAAGCCGCAGCAAGCGGGAGCTGGCCAACCTGTTCGGAACCTACGTGCCGCCGGAGCTGGTGGACGAGATGGTGAAGGACCCCGACAGCTACAGCATGAAGGCGACGAACAAGGAGCTGACGGTGATGTTCTGCGACATGCGGGGCTTCACCAAGATGTCCGAGCGCATGGAGCCGACGCAGCTGCAGGAGCTGCTCAACGCCGTCTTCAGCCGCCTCACGGACATCATCCGCGCCAACCGCGGCACCATCGACAAGTACATGGGCGACTGCGTCATGGCGTTCTGGGGCGCGCCCGTCGACACGCCGAACCACGCGGAGCTGGCCGTGAAGTCCGCCATCGAGATGTCGCTGGCCGTGCGGCAGATCAACGCGGAGCACCGCGCCAGGGACATGCTGGAGATCGGCGTGGGCGTGGGGCTGAACACCGGCACCATGTGCGTGGGCGACATGGGCTCGGACATCCGCCGCAGCTACACGGTCATCGGCGACTCGGTGAACCTGGGGTCCCGGCTCGAGGGGCTGTCGAAAGCCTACGGAGTGGACATCGTCGTGAGCGAGAGCACCCGCAAGCTGGCGCCGGAGTTCGCCTGGCAGGAACTGGATAGGGTGCGAGTGAAGGGCAAGGAGCAGGCGGTCGGCATCTTCTATCCCGTGGCCCCGGTCGCAGGCCTGGACAAGAAGGTGGCGGACGAACTGCGCATCTGGGGCGCCTTCCTCAAGGCGTACCGCGCGCAGGACTGGGACCAGTGCGACCTGCAGATGCTGAACCTGCAGCGCCTGGGTGCGCAAAAATACCTTTACGAGCTGTACTCCGAACGTGTAGCCTCGATGAGGTTGCTGCCTTTCGACCCGAGCTGGGACGGCGCAACCAACTTCGAGACTAAGTGAAGAGGCGGCAATGAGGGTGCGGGTGCTGGGTTGTTCCGGCGCGATCGCGAAGGACTGCAGGACCACCTCCTTCCTGATCGACGGCGACGTCCTCGTCGACGCCGGCACGGGCGTGGGCGACCTGAGCCTGCAGGAAATGCGCGGCATCCGCCACGTCCTGCTCACGCACTCCCACCTCGATCACGTGGCCGCCCTGCCGCTGATGGTGGACGCGGTCGCCTCGCACATCACCGAGCCCATTCGCGTCTGCGCGCTGCCCGGCACCATTGCCGCACTGAAGGCGCACATCTTCAACAACGTGATCTGGCCAGACTTCAGCCGCATCCCGTCGCCGCAGGCGCCCTTCGTCAGCTTCCACGAGATCCAGGTCGGCCAGACGCTGGAGCTCAATGGCAAGTACATCGAGGTGCTGCCCGCCGTCCACACCGTGCCCGCATGCGGCTATGCGGTGGCGTCGGGGCAGGGCTGCTGGGTCTTCACGGGCGACACCGAGCGCAACCCCGCGTTCTGGCGCCGCCTGAACCAGATGGACGTGGCGGCCCTCGTCATCGAGACGGCCTTCAGCAACCGCGAGCAGGACCTGGCCAGGCGCAGCCTGCACCTGTCGCCGCTTGCGCTGGCCGAGGAGCTGGACTGCATCGACAAGGGCAAGCAGTTCCCCATTTTCATCACCCACACCAAGCCGGCGGAGACCGAGCTGATCATGACGGAGATCCAGCGCTTCGATCAGACGCAGCCCTTCGGACCGAACGTCACGCATGACATCCGCTGGTTGCGCGCGGGCCAGGAGTTCGAGTTATGAGCGCCGTATTGAAGTCGGCCCGCGACAGCGAGCAGGAGTTTCTGAGTTCCCAGCAGTTGCCGCCCGAAAAGCGCGGCATCTCCTTCGAAGCGCTGTTCTTCCGGCAGCTGCAGGCGGTCACGACCCGCATCCACGCCACCGAGAACATCGACGAGATCATGCTCGAGGCGTCGCAGGACATCTGCAAGCTGTTCAACGCCGACCGCCTCACGCTGTACGCGGTGAACGAGGACCGCAGCGCGATCATCTCGAAGGTGAAGACGGGCCTGAACACCAGCCGCGACCTGAAGCTGCCGATCAGCCCGCAGAGCATCGCCGGCTACGTGGCGATGTCGCGCGAACTGGTGAACATCTCGGACGTCTACGACGACGAGGCGCTCAAGCGCATCCACCCCAGCCTCACGTTCCTGAAGGAAGTGGACAAGCGCTCCGGCTATCGCACCAAGCAGATGCTGGTGCTGCCCATCCTCGATGGCGACGTGCTGCACGGGGTGCTGCAGGTCATCAACAACAAGAGCGACCAGCCGTTCGGCGAGCTCGAGATGGAAGGCGCTGGGCAGCTTTGCAAGACGCTCGCCCACGCCATCCGCCAGCGCATGCAGCGCGCCGAGGATGGCGCGCGCCGCAAGGCGACCAAGTACGACGGCCTCATCTCGGTCGGCGTAATGACGCAGGACGAACTGCAGAAGGCCGTGCAGAAGGCGCGCGAGCGCTCTCTGCCGGTCGAACAGGTCCTGATGTCCGACTTCTCGATCCGGCCGGCACAGATCGGGCCGTCGCTGTCCAAGTTCTTCGGCGTGCCGTACGAGCCGTTCAACCCGACGCGCATCCGTGTCGATGCGCTGCAGGGCGCGTTGAAGCGCGAGTTCGTCAACGAGCAGGGCTGGATCCCCCTCGAAGAAGGCCCCGAGGGCCTGGTGGTGATGTGCACGGACCCCGAGGCCGTCCGCAATTCGCGCATCGTGCCGCAGATCTTCCCGCGGGCGAGCAAGTTCTCGTGGCGCGTGTCGACGCAGACCGAGTTCGAGGAGACGGTCGCGCAGCTGTGGGGCGGCGATGCCGGCGACTCCGTCGAGGACATGCTGGCCGACCTGAGCGGCCCGCTGGACGACGACGGCGGCGAAGACTCGCTGGAGTCCGCGGCCGCCGACAACGAGCTGGTGAAGTTCGTCAACAAGATCATCGTCGACGCGTACAACCAGAAGGCGTCGGACATCCACATCGAGCCGCTGCCCGGCAAGCTCAAGACGGGCATCCGCTTCCGCATCGACGGCACGCTGGTGCCCTACGTCGAAGTGCCGGCGCACTTCCGCCAGGCCATGGTGACGCGCCTGAAGATCATGTGCGACCTCGACATCTCCGAGCGCCGCAAGCCGCAGGACGGCAAGATCAAGTTCAAGAAGTACGGGCCGCTGGACATCGAGCTGCGCGTGGCCACCATCCCGTCGGCGGGCGCGGTCGAAGACGTCGTGATGCGTATCCTCGCCGCCGGCGAGCCGATCCCGATGGAAAAGCTCGGGCTCACCAAGCACAACCGCGAGAACCTCGAGAAGACCGTGAGCAAGCCCTATGGCCTGTTCTACGTGTGCGGTCCCACCGGCTCGGGCAAGACGACCACGCTGCACTCCATCCTGAAGTTCCTCAACACGCCGGAGACCAAGATCTGGACGGCGGAGGACCCCGTGGAAATCACCCAGCGCGGACTGCGCCAGGTGCAGGTGAACAAGAAGGCCGGCATCGACTTCGCGCTGGTGATGCGCGCCTTCCTGCGCGCCGACCCGGACATCATCATGGTGGGCGAGTCACGCGACAAGGAAACCGTGTCCATGGGCGTGGAAGCATCGCTCACCGGCCACCTGGTGTTCTCCACGCTGCACACCAACTCGGCGCCGGAGTCGATCACGCGCCTGCTGGACATGGGCATGGATCCGTTCAACTTCGCCGACGCGCTGCTCGGCATCCTGGCCCAGCGCCTGGCCAAGCGCCTGTGCAGCTGCAAGGAAGCCTACGTGCCGTCGCACCAGGAATTGCGCAGCTTCATCGACGAATACGCGATCGACCTGAAGCAGACCGAGGCGTGGGTGGCGGACCCCGGTGGCGAGGCCCAGAAGCTGTACGAGAGCTGGATCGAGAACTACGGCGAAGACGGGCAGCTGAAGCTGTATCGTGCGGTCGGCTGCGACAAGTGCAACAAGACCGGCTACAAGGGCCGCGTCGGCCTGCACGAACTGCTGGTCGCCGACGACCCGATCAAGCGCCTGATCCAGGAGCGCGCCCGGGTGGCCACGCTGTTCGTCTCGGCGGTGGCCAGCGGCATGCGCACCCTGAAGATGGACGGCATGGAGAAGATCATGATGGGCCAGACCGACCTGAAGCAGGTTCGGTCAGTGTGTATCCGTTAGCGACAGGATTTGTCAGAATGCTCCGACGTTCATGTCAGCTTTGGCGCCGTAGCTGCTCAGAAAGCGTGCATTTCTTCACGAATCGACGCTGGCACGACCCTTGCGCTAGTTCCTCCGCTTCTTCCCATCAACAACCGGAGGTTTTCATGAAGCGTCAACTGCAAAAGGGTTTCACCCTGATCGAATTGATGATCGTCGTCGCGATCATCGGTATTCTGGCCGCCGTGGCCCTGCCCGCTTACCAGGACTACACCAAGCGTGCCAAGATGTCCGAAGTGATCCTGGCCGCTTCCAGCTGCCGCACCTCGATCACGGAAGTGATCCAGTCGTCTTCGGGCACGGCCAACAACCAGCTGCCGGCCAACGGCGCTTGGGGCTGCGAGCAGACCCAGCCGGGTGGTTCTTCCCAGTACGTGGCGCGCGTCGACACCATCGACAGCCCGCACCGCGGCGTCATCCGCGTGACCAGCCAGAACATTCCCAACATGGAAGACGGCGCTCCCGGTGGCATCGTGACGCTGATCCCGTGGGCGAACGTCGACGGCACCGGCCAGCCGACGCCTTCCTCCACCGTCAAGAAGTGGACCTGCGGCGGCACCGGCACCACCGTTGCCCTGAAGTTCCTGCCCGGCTCTTGCCGCGGCTAAGCGGACAGTGCGTGGCTCCCCTGGATTGCGGGGGGCCTGCCTGAACCCGCGGACGAGCGGCCCCTGGGCCGCTCGTTTGCTTTTTCCCGTTTGCATTCCTGATGACTCCCATGGCCGCCGTGCTCCTCGCCTCAGACCTGCCCACCGACGCTGACGCCGCGCTGGAACTGACGGTCCTGATGCCCTGCCTGAACGAGGCACGGACGGTCGCCACCTGCGTCGCCGCTGCCCGGCGTTTCCTCCAGGCCTCCGGCGTCCGCGGCGAAGTGCTGGTCGCCGACAACGGATCCACCGACGATTCCCGGGCGCTGGCCCGTGCTGCCGGAGCCCGCGTCATCTCCGTTCCGCGTCGGGGCTATGGCGCGGCTCTCCACGCAGGCATCGCGTCCGCGCGCGGGCGCTTCGTGGTCATGGGCGACGCGGACGACAGCTACGATTTCTCCTCGCTGCAGTCCTTCCTGGACGAACTGCGCGGCGGCGCGGATCTCGTGGTGGGCAACCGCTTCCGGGGCGGCATCGCACCCGGCGCCATGCCTCCGTTGCACCGCTATCTGGGCAATCCCGTCCTCAGCTTCGTTGGACGCCTCTTCTTCCGCACCGGCATCCGTGATTTCCATTGCGGCCTGCGCGGCTTCTCCCGCGACGCGATGCACCGGCTCGGCCTGGTGTCGCCCGGCATGGAATTCGCCAGCGAGATGGTGGCGAAGGCGGCGCTCGCCGGGCTGCGCATCGAGGAAGTCCCGACCACGCTGCGGCCGGACGGCCGCGGCAGGCCGCCGCACTTGCGCACCTGGCGCGACGGCTGGCGGCACTTGCGCTTCCTCCTGTTGTTCTGTCCTCGCTGGCTGTTTCTCTATCCCGGCCTCGCCCTCATCGTGTCGGGGCTCGCCGGGTTCGCCGCGAGTGCGGGCGCCATCGGCTTGTTGCAGGTAGGCATCCATTCGCTTCTCTACATGGCGGCTGCCACGGTGCTCGGTGCACAGTTGGTCCAGTTGGCGCTGCTCACCAAGTGGATGGGCATCATGTCGGGCGTGGTGCCGCCCCAGCGCTGGCTCGAGCGCCTGGATCCGTACCTGAAGCTGGAGAACGGCCTGGTCGCCGGCGTGCTGCTGGTGGGCGTGGGGCTGACGTGGTCCGCCTGGCTGACGCTGGACTGGGGCCGCATGGGTTTCGGTGCGCTCGACCCGTCGCAGACGATGCGCATCGCCATCCCGGCGGTGACGCTCATGATCCTCGGCGCGCAGGTAGCGGCAGGGTCGCTGTTCGCCGGCGCCCTGAACTACAGCTGGGCGTCGTCAGAACGGATTCCGCCGGCGTGAACACGGCAGGCGCGACGCCGCTGGAGCGACGCCTCCCCCCCGCGGTGCTGCGGTGGGAGGGAGCGCTCGTGTGCCTCGTCGCCTGGGGGCTGTTGCTCCTGATCCCGTTGTCCACGGGGGAACTGGGGCTCGCGTGGGACACGCTCAATCACCACATCTATCTGGGGTGGACGGCGGAGCAGCACCGCTTCGACCGGGACTTCCTCGGCGCGGGGTACCAGTCCTTCCAGTCGCCCTATGTGAACTGGCCGATCTACCGGATGGCGGTCGACGGCTGGTCGGGCCGCTCCGCGGGCCTGGTGCTCGCTTCGCTGCAGGCGACCGCGGCGTGGCCGGTCTGGATGCTCGCCCGTGCGTGCCTGCCCGGTCCGACGGTCTACGACTTCGCGATGCGCGTGCTGGCGGTGGCGCTCGCATTCCTGTCCGGCCTGGTGCTGTCCGCTTTCGGCGCGAGCCTCAACGACCTCCTGGCAGCGACGCCCATGGTGTGGGCCGTCGCCTTCGCCATGGAGCCCATCGCGCGCGGCGATAGCTGGTCCGGCGCTTCGGCGCGGCGATGCGTGCTGCTCTCGGGCATGAGCGCCGGCCTTGCGGTGGCCCTGAAGCTGAGCAACGGCCCGTTTGCCATCCTGCTGCCCCTGCTGTGGCTGCAAAGCGCCCCGCACTGGCGCGGCCGGATCGTGGCCAGCGTGCTGGGCGGCCTGGCCACGGTCGGGGCTTTCCTGCTCGCGTACGGCCACTGGGGATGGATTCTCTGGCGGCACTACGGCAATCCCGTCTACCCCTTCGACCACCCCTGGTTCGCTTTGCTTCGCACCTGGATCATGGGCTGGGCTGGCTGACGTGCGATTCCAACCCGACACCTGGCTGGAGGCGGCATTGCGGCCGCTCGCGATGGCGGCGGCGGACGCCCACGTCTACGTCGAGATCATGGCGCCGGACTTCCGCTTCGTCTTCGCGCTCGCGTTGGCGCTGGGCGTGCTGGGCGCCCTGCTTTTCCGCCGCGTGCCGCGCGACGCCGCCCGCGGGTTGGAAGGCCCGCGCGTCCGGGTGGTGCTGGTCCTGCTGGCGGTCCTGGCGCTGGCCTTCGTGCCGTGGCTCGCCGTGACCGGCAACGGCCGCTACTTCATGGCGGGACTGCTGCTGGCCGGGCCCGTGTGCGTCGGGCTCGCCTGCCTGCTGCCCGTGACGAAGGCCATGCGACTGGCGATCGTTGTCGGCATGGTCGCATTGCAGGCCTTCGCCGTGCAGCAGAGCGCGCCACTGCGCGCGTGGGGCCTCGCTGCCTGGACCGAGCCGCCCTACTTCCATGTGGACCTCGGGGCCGAAGCGAAGGCGGACCCGGCGACCTACGTGACCCTGTCCGCCATCACCTACTCGCTGATCGCCCCCAGCCTGCATCCGCGCTCCCGCTGGATCAGCCTGCACAACGCGGGTGCGCCGGACAGCGCAGCGCACGATGCCCGTCGCACGGCGGCGTTCCTGGACCAGGCGGAAAAGGGGAGGATCGTGCTGCTGGTGCCGGTGGTGGCGGGCATGCTCACCCCGGATCGCCTGCCCAACGACCAGGTGAGCCAGGCGATCGCAGGCCAGCTCGCGCGTTACCGGCTCGCGTTTTCGCAGCCGCAGTCGTGCCGCTTTCTGGCCTCCCGCACCCTGGCGTCGATGGGCCTGGGCGAGAAGTCCGAGGAGCAGCGCGCCAGCTCGGGGTTCTGGCTCTGCGAACTGGTGCGCCTGCCGCGGGGGACGCGAGTCGACGACTCGATCGGGACCCGTCACGACGACGTGTTCAAGGCGCTGGAGTCCCAGTGCGCGCGCTTCTTCCCGGCAGGGGGCGACGGCGCCAGCGTCGCGATCCGATCTGGCGAGGTGCGCAGCTACCATCAGGCGGAAATGAAGGCCTACGTCTACGACAACGGCGAGGTGTACTACAAGTACAACCGCGCCCTGAACGCCGTGCGCATCGGACTTGCCCCCGACGTCGTGGCCGGCCGCTCGCGCATCGACTGCGCGAACATCCCGGGCCGCACGGGGCTGCCCTGGAACCGCGGTTTCTGAGGCAAGGCCACGGCATGCAGGACACCACCACGCCCGCTTCCTCCACGGCCACTGGGCCCGCCGGCGGCGCGCGCGCCTGGCTGCGAAAGGCGGCGCACGCCTGCTACGTCTTCACTCCGCTGCCGCTGCCGTGGAAGAACCGGGTGGCGCATGCCTTGTACGGGCTCACCGGCTGGATCTTCCGGGGCGACCGCAACTACGAGTTGTGGAGCCGGGCGAACACGGGCCGTCACATCGCGGTCGAAGTGGCGCCGGTGCAGGATCACGAGATCGCGTCCCTGCTGCAGGAGATCCGATTTCCAGTCGTCGCGCAACCCGCGGTGTCGATCATCATCCCCGCGTACGGGAACATCCACCACACCCTCGCTTGCCTGCGTTCCATCCACCGCTGCATGCCGGCCGTCCCGATCGAGGTGATCGTGGCGGAAGACGCTTCCGGCGATCCGCAGATCCTTCGCTTGCGCGAGATCGAGGGCCTGCGCTTCCTGCTGCATGACGAGAATCTCGGCTTCCTGCGCTCCTGCAATGCCGCAGCCCGCCAGGCGCGGGGCCAGTACCTGCACTTCCTGAACAACGACACCGAAGTCACCGCCGGGTGGCTGGACGCGATGCTGCGGCTGTTCGCCGACGAAGCGGGCTGCGGGATGGTCGGCTCCATGCTCGTGTTTCCCGACGGCCGCTTGCAGGAGGCCGGCGGCATCGTCTGGCGCGACGGCGGCTCCGACAACTTCGGCCGGCTCGCGTCGCCTTGGCGCAGCGCGTACAACTATGTCAGGGACGTGGACTACTGCTCCGGCGCTTCGCTGCTGATCGGGGCCGATCTCTTTGCCTCGCTCCAGGGCTTCGACGAGGCGTTCGCCCCGGCGTACTGGGAAGACACGGACCTGGCGTTCCGTGTCCGAGCCGCGGGCAAGCGCGTGCTGTACCAGCCGCAATCGCTGGTGATCCACCATGAAGGCCTGTCCAACGGCAAGGAGGTGACCTCCGGCGTCAAGGCCTATCACGTGCGCAACCGCGCCAAGTTCCGCGAGCGCTGGCAGCACGTGCTGGCCAGCGAACACCCCGAGCCCTCCTGGGACCCGGAGCGCGCCTACGACCGGGGCGCGCAGCGCCGGATGTTGCTCGTGGTCGACCATCACGTGCCGCAGCCCGACCAGGACGCGGGCTCGCGCTCGATGTGGTGCATCCTGCGCGCGCTGAAGGCGATGGGACTGGTGGTGAAGTTCTGGCCCGAGGACCAGGCGCACGACCCGGTCTACACCGACTGGCTGCAGCAGGCCGGCATCGAAGTGTTGCTCGGAGAGGCCGGCAGCAAGCGCGACTTCGCACGCTGGCTCGCGGCGAATCGTGGCCAGCTGGACTACGTCCTCCTGAGCAGGCCCGCGGTGGCGACGGCCTTCCTCCCCGAACTGCGCCGCAGCAGCCAGGCGCGCGTCCTGTTCTACGGCCATGACCTGCACTACGCGAGGCTGGAGACAGAGCACGCACACACCGGCTCCCTCGTCGCGCGCCGCGAAGCAGAGTCGATGAAGAAGCTGGAGTCGTCGCTCTGGCGGCGGGTCGATGCCGTGTACTACCCATCGTCGGCCGAGACGGAAGTGGTGCGCGCCGAAGTCCCAGGCCTGCCTACCATCACGATGCCGCTGTACTACTTCGACGCGCCGGCAGCCCCACCGGAGCCGGGCGGCCGACATGGCATCCTGTTCGTCGCCGCCTTCGACCGGCCGCCGAACGTGGATGCTGCCAAGTGGCTCGTCCGGTCGATCATGCCCCTGGTGCGTGCTGCATCGCCGGAGCCCGTGCGGCTGTGGCTGGTCGGCTCCAATCCCAACGACGAGGTGCGACGGCTGGCGGGGCCCGACGTCGAAGTCACCGGCTTCGTGACGGACGAACAACTCCAGGCGTTCTATCGCCAGGCACGCGTGGCGATCGTTCCGCTGCGGATGGGTGCCGGCATGAAGGGAAAGGTCATCGAGGCCTTGCACGAAGGCTTGCCGCTGGTGACCACGCCGGTCGGTGCGCAGGGCCTGGAAGGGCTGGAGGCAGTTGCGTGCGTGTCGGTCGATGAGGGTGCGTTGGCGCATGCGCTGGTCGCACTGCTTCGGGACGACACGGCCTGGCGCCGGGCCTCCAGCGCGCAGCAGGCGTACATGCAGGGGCGCTTCTCGCTGGCCGCCATGCAGCAGGCGCTGCGGCTCGGCATGGGCCACGCGCAGGCTGCCGTGGCGACGCCGTCATGAAAGTGGTGCTGGTCTCCAGCTTCCCGGCATTCCCGACGAGCGCCGGCAATCGCAGCCGCATCCGACAGCTGGCGGCCGCGGTCCGCGAGCTGGGGCACGAGCTCACTTTCGTCTACCTGGAGTCGCCCTGGGAGGCCTGCGACGATGCGGCGCATGAAGATTCCTTCGGGACGTTCGTGCGCATTCCCAGGAAGCACTGGCGACTCAAGTGGGCGCGCGACGTGCTCGTCGGAGGCGTCAAGCGGGTGCTGCGCCTGGCCGGAGTCGACGCGGCGCACTACTCCCGCCTGGACCGCTTTCGCGACCGGGGCTTCCTGGCCGCTCTCCGGGCGCTGCAGTTGAGGCCTGACGCGGTGATCGTGGAATACGTGCTCGACTCGTGGGCGTTCGCTGCGTTCCCGGCTTCGGCGCGCCGCGTGCTCGACACCCATGATGCCTTCGGCGACCGCCACAGGACGTATGTGGAGCGCGGGATCCGTGACTACTGGATCTCCCTCAGGCCCGGCAGCGAGAATGCCGGCCTGCGACGGGCGCATGTCGTGCTGGCCATCCAGGAGGAGGAAGCGCGGCGCTTCCGCGAGCAACTCGCGGGCGACGGCGCAGCGGACAACCCGGAAGTGGCTGTCGTCGGTCACCTGCTGGCGTTGAGCGAGGCGCGACCGAACCACTCGATCGACCACGTGGCGGTTTTCATCGCCTCCGACAATCCCGCGAATCGGCATGCTGCGGACGGTTTGCTGCGCGACATCCTGCCGCGAGTGCTGCGGGAGATGCCGGCTTTCGAGCTGAGGCTCGCCGGGTCGATCTGCCGGGCCGTGCCCGATACTCCGAACGTGACGAAGCTGGGCTGGGTGGAGGATCTCGCTGCGGTGTTCGCGCGTGCGCCGCTGTCGGTCAATCCGATGCAGGCCGGAACCGGCATCAACATCAAGCTGCTGGAATCGATGGCCGCTGGCGTGCCGACCGTCTCGACGGCCACGGGCGCCCGCGGGTTGCCCGAATCCGCCCTCGCGGGGGTGTTCGTGGTGCCAGACCAGGATCCGCAGGCTTTCGCGCAGGCCGTGATCCGCTTCGCCAGCGACGCTGCTCTGCGCCGGCAAACCGGGCAGGCAGCTCGGGAACAGGCCGCGCGACTGAACGCGCGGCAACTCGCGCAGCTGGATCGCGCCCTGGGCGGCAACTGAGAACATGTTCGGCAAATACCTTCAGCTCTGGTCGCACCTCGCTCCGCTGCACCGCGCGGGCGCCGTCGCACTCCTCGTCGGCAACCTGGCCGGATCGGTGCTCGAGGTGATGGGGCTGGCGCTGTTCGGCGCCGTCCTGCTGGGGCTGACCGGTGGCGAATCCCCCATGGCCGGCCTGTGGGCCGGCGGCCTGCCCGCACTGGTCGACCGGGCCGACCTGTCTTCCCTGACCATCGCCTGCGGGGTCGTCTACGTTGCCAAGAACGCCTTGCTGCTGTTCCTCGCGTGGCTCGAGGCCCGGCTTTCCTTCGGGGTGCAGTCGCACCTGAGCGAGCACGCCCTGGCCGCGATGCTGCGACAGGACTACGAGGACGTCAGCCGCGCCAACCAGAGCGCCAGGATCAACCTGCTGACGGGTGGCATGTACGCGCTGGCGTTCAACGTGCTGCTGCCAGGGCTCACGATGCTCTCCGAAGTCATCCTGATGCTGGCGCTGGTGCTGTTCCTGGTGCTCACCCAGGCGGCGTTCGTCAGCGGCATGCTGGCGACGCTGTGCGCCGTCGCGGCGGCGCTGGTGCTGGTCAGCCGGCGGGTCGTGCTGCGGCTCGGGCAGTCGCGCCACCGCTCGGAGGATGACAAGCTGCAGTTGCTGAGCGGCATCTTCGGTCACCTGCGCGAGATGTACATCTATTCGGCGGGGCCGCGCGCGGTGGCCCACCTCCATGGCCTGCAGGCGCCGCTGGCGGCGACGTACCGCGGCTTCCACATGATGCAGACCGGGCCCCGCTTCGTGCTGGAAGTGGCGCTGGTGGGCGTGCTGCTCGCGACGGTCTACTGGCAATCGAGCGGCGGGCTCGCCCCCTCGCTGGTGGTCAGCATCGGCGTGTTCGGCGTGGCAGGCTTCAGGTTGCTGCTGGGCATCAACCGGGTGGTGGGTTGCGTGCAGGCGATGCGCTTCGCGGGGCCGACCATCGAGCGGATTGCCGCGGCCCTGACCGTTCCGGCGGCGCCTGCGGTCTCGGCACAGCCGGGCGGCGCGGTGCGCGGGAGCAGCTTGCGGCTCGTGGACGTCCACTACGGGTACGCCGCGGACAAGCCGGTGCTCCAAGGCGTGGACTTCGAGCTGCCGCGGCGCGCGCTGGTGGCGATCCGTGGCCGCTCCGGCGCCGGAAAGAGCACGCTGCTGGAAATCATGGCGGGCCTGCGCACCCCCACCGCGGGCTCGGTGGAGCTGGATGGCCGCAGGATCGCGCACAAGCAGGAGCTGACGGACCGCATCGCCTACGCGGGACAGCAGCCCGCGGTGTTCCCGGACTCCATTCGCGCGAACGTCGCGTTCGGCCGGCCACCGCAGTCGATCCGCGACGATGACGTCTGGCGCGCGCTGGCACGCGCGCACCTCGACGACGTCGTGCGCGGCCTGCCAGGAGGCCTCGACTTCCGCCTCGGATTCGCGCAGGCCCTGTCGGGCGGGCAGATCCAGCGCCTCGCGCTGGCGCGGGCACTCTACGTCGACCGCGACTACCTGTTGCTGGACGAGCCGACCGCGGCGCTGGACGCCGAGACGGAATTGCAACTGCTGGCGACCCTGAAGGAACTGGCGGCCACCACCGGCATCGTGGTGGTGTCCCACCGGCTCGCGCCCATCGAGGCGGCCGACGCGGTGCTGGAACTGTCTGGCGGGCGGCTGGTGCGGCCGTCGTCCTGCAACTAAGATGGCCCGGCTGCCACCCAACCCATGAAGACCCTCCGCTCGCGCCTCGACCTGGCCATCCACGGCGCACCACCCATGTTCGCCGACGCCGTCCACGTGGGCCGTCCCAACATCGGAAACCAGGCCGCCTTCCTGCGCCTGACCCAGGACTTGCTGGAGCGCCGCTGGCTGACCAACAACGGTCCCCTGGTGCAGCAACTGGAGCGGTCCATCGCGGAGCTCCATGGGGTGGCGCACTGCGTGGCCATGTGCAACGGCACCGTGGCCCTGGAGATCGCGATCCGCGCGCTGGGCATGAGCGGCGAAGTGATCGTGCCCTCGTACACCTTCGTCGCCACGGCGCACGCGCTGTCCTGGCAGGGGATCACGCCGGTCTTCGCGGACATCGACCCCTTGACCTACAACCTCGATCCGCAAGCCGTGCGCCGCATGATCACGCCGCGCACCACCGGCATCATCGGAGTGCACCTGTGGGGCCGGCCGGCCCCGGTCCATGCGCTCGAGACGCTGGCCGGCGAGCATGGCCTGCAGCTGATGTTCGACTCGGCCCATGCCTTCGGTTGCAGCGCCGGCGGCCGGCGCATCGGTGGTTTCGGCCGCTGCGAGGTCCTCAGCTTCCATGCGACCAAGGTATTCAATACGTTCGAAGGCGGCGCAGTGCTGACGGACGACGCGGAACTTGCGGAGACCATGCGGCTGATGCGCAACTTCGGCTTCGCGGGCTTCGACAACGTCATCCATCCCGGCACCAACGGGAAGATGCCCGAGATCAACGCAGCCATGGGCTTGTCGAATCTCGGCGCGCTGCCGGAGGTTGTCGAGGCCAACCGCGAGCGGCACGCGGCGTACGCACGCGCATTCTCGGGGGCCGAGGGGGTCCGGTTGCTGCCCTACGACGCCGCCGACACCCCGAACTACCAGTACGTGGTGGTGGAGGTGGATCCCGGCATCCGCGACGCCATGGTGGCGGCCCTGCATGCCGAGAACATACTTGCGCGCAAGTACTTCTGGCCGGGATGCCACCGCATGAAGCCCTATCGTGAGCTGTACCCGCATGCGGGCCTGCTGCTGCCCGCGACCGAGTCGGTGGCGGGCCGCGTCATCGTCCTGCCCACGGGCCCGTCGCTTGCGCTGGCCGACATCGATGCGATTGCGGCCGTGGTCCTGCATCTGGTGAAGAACCATGGTGCCGCCTAACCCGCACTTTCGACCGGAGCCCGGCTTCGGCCTGCTGTACATCCTGGGCGCCGGGGGATTCGGCCGGGAAGTGGCGTGGCTCGTCGAGCAATGCTGGGGCGAGGCGCTGGAGAAGGTCTTCCTCGTGGACAAGGACGAATTCCTCTGTCCTCCGATCGGCGGCGTCCCGGTACGCCGGCTGGCCGACGTCCGGTCCCAGCGCGATGCCAGGTACATCGTGGCCGTCGGCGACCCGGCGCATCGGCGTCGCGCGGTGGCCCTCTGCGAAGGCGCGGGCCTCGCTCCGGCGACATTGAGCCATCCGCGCGCGGAAATGTCGCGCCAGGTCGTGCTCGGCGCCGGCAGCATCGTCTGCGCGGGCGTGATCGCCACCGTCGACATCGAGCTGGGCGCGCACGTGCATGTCAATCTCGATTGCACCATCGGGCACGACGTGCGCATCGGCGAGTTCTCCACGCTGTCGCCCGGCGTCCACGTGTCGGGACGTGTCCACATCGGCCCGGACGTCTTCATCGGCACGGGCGTGAACATCATCAACGGGTCTTCCGGCGAGCCCCTCGTCATCGGAGCCGGGGCCGTCGTCGCAGCGGGCGCCTGCGTCACCCGCGAGGTGGAACCCGGAGCGATGGTGGCCGGCGTGCCCGCCGTCCGCAAACGCTGATGTCGCCGCGCGCGATGCTTTCCACGCCGCTCGCTCCGGCACCCGGGCGATTCCTGCACCTGATCCACGACGAGAAATTCATCGAGGCGGCGCGCGGGATCTTCGAAGAGGCCGCGCCGGGTGCGCACGATTTCCTGGTAATCGGCGGCTCCGCACCGCTGCGCCACATCCGCACGTTCGCGCCTGCCAGGCTGGAACTCGACGCCGCCCTGCGGCGCGCGTTCCTGTCGGAGCTGCCGCTCTATGCAGCGGTGTTCGTGCACTACCTCGGAGAGCCTGCGCGGCTCATCGTGGCGCGGGCGCCATCCTCGACGCGCTTCGTGTGGCTCGGGTGGGGCGCGGATTACTACCACCTGATCGCGTCGCCGGAGGAATTGCTGCTGCCCAGGACGCGTTCTCTGGTCGCGGAACTGGCGGCGCGCCTGCCCGCGCCACCCGGCCGGGCGGCGGCTGTGATGGGGCACGCGGCGGGCCTGCTGCGCGCGGCCACGCAGCCGCTCGCGGCGCTGCGGCGCTTTCGTACGCGCCGAACCCTGCGCCGCATCGGCCCAGGCGCACCGGGCGAGGCGGCGCTCGTCAACACCTTCCACGCCGTCGCGATGCCGATCGAGGAGGACTACGCGGCGATGCGGGCCCGGCAACCGCTGCTGCGCGTACCGTTCCTTCACTGGAACTACTGGACCGAAGGTTTTCGCGCCCACGCCGCTGCAGGCGCTCCAAGCGGCAACAACATCCTGCTCGGAAACAGCGCGACACCCGCCGGCAACCACCTGGATGCGCTGGAGCGTCTATGCGACATCCTGCCGCCCGGCCGCGCGGTGATCTGTCCACTGAGCTATGGCGATGCGCGCTATGGCGACGCGGTCGAGGAAGCGGGCCGCCGCCTGCTGGGGAGCCGGTTCATCGCGCTGCGCGATTACATGGATCCAGCCGCCTACTCGGAGGTGATCGCCAGCTGTTCCATCGTGTTGATGAACCACGTTCGCCAGCAAGCGCTGGGCAACATCATCCTGGCTCTCAGCATGGGCGCCCATGTGTTCCTCCATGCGAAGAACCCCATCCAGGCGGCCATGCGGCGATTGGGCGTTCCGGTGCACGACATCGATCGACTGGCGGGCTTCATGCACCAGGGCGAGCCAGCCGTGGGAGAGACAGAGCTGCAGTCGCGCCGGTCCAGGCTCGAAGACGCCTTCGGCCGCCCGGCCATCCTGCGCAGGACGCACAGTCTCCTGGGCGAGCTTCGGCAGGGGGCCGCGTAAGGCAATGGCCAAGATCCTGGCGGTGTCGCATGACGCGTACCTGTACGGGGCCCAACGCTCCTTGCTGGACACAGTGGTTGGCCTGGCCGATGCGGGCCACCAGGTGGAAGTGTGTGTGCCGCACGAGGGCGCCCTGGTCGAGCGCCTGCGGGATCACGGCGTTCCAGTGCACGTCGTGCCGTTCCTCCGCTGGATCCCGGCCGCGTCGGAGCCGGCGGTACGCAGCTGCCTGCGCTTCGTCCTGCGTTTCCCGGCCGGCCTGCTCAGGGCCTCCCGGCTGATCCGGGCTGGAAACTACGACGTGGTCTACACCAACACGGTCACGGTGCTCGACTTCGCCCTGGCGGCCCGCATGCGCCGCGTCGCCCATGTGTGGCATCTCCGGGAGGCCGCGGCGGACAACCCGCAGCTGCGAAGCCCGCTCTCCAATGCGCGGGTGGCCGCGCTGGTGAGGGCCTTGTCGGCCCGGGTGATCTACAACTCCCACGCGCTGTGGGCCCGCTATGGAGCGTCGAAGAGCGGCAAGGACGTGGTCGTGCACAACGGACTGCGTCCCCCGCCGGAACGGGCGCGTCCGCCACGAGCGGCCGGCGCCCGTCTGTGCGTCGTCACTGCCGGCTTCATGGACCGGCGCAAGGGACTGGACGTGTTGCTGGATGCATTGGTGCTGCTGCCGCCGGAACTGCGCGCGGGCATGGTCTTGCGTGTCGCCGGGCACGTGGAGGACCGGATGGCAAGAGAGCTCGCGCCGCGTTTGCAACGGCTGGGCGACAGCGTGGAATTCGTCGGCTGGGCGGACGGGTTGGAGGAGTTGCTGGACGCAGCCGACCTGCTGGTCTCGAGCGCGCGCGACGAGCCGTTCGGCCGGACCCTGGTGGAGGCGATGATGGCCGGTGTCCCCGTGCTGGCTACGCGCAGCGGCGGGCCGGAGGAGATCATCGTCGATGGGGTCACCGGCGTGCTGGTGCCCCCCGACGATCCGGCCCGGCTGAGCGCCGCGCTGGCCCGCATGCTCGAACAGCCGCAATTGCGAGCGTCCTGCGGCCGCGCTGGTCGCGAGCGAGCCCACGCGCAGTTTTCGCTGGCGACCTACGTGCGCGGCGTCGAACAATGCCTGCTGACCGCCATTTCGCCATGACCCCGACCCTTACCCCGGAAGAGGGCAGGAGTGCGCTGCGCTGCGTCGCCTTCCACCTGCCGCAGTACCACCCCATCCCGGAAAACGACGCCTGGTGGGGGAAGGGCTTCACCGAGTGGACCAACGTGGCGGCCGCGCGGCCGGTCGTTCCCGGCCACCAGCAGCCCCACCTTCCGGCGGACCTCGGTTTCTACGACCTGCGGCTGCCCGAGACCCGGCAGGCGCAGGCCGAACTCGCGCGCGCGCATGGCGTCGATGCGTTTTGCTACTACCACTACTGGTTCACGGGACGCCAGGTGCTGCAGCGTCCCGTCGACGAGATCGTCGCCAGTGGCCAGCCGGACTTTCCTTTCTGCCTGTGCTGGGCCAACGAGGACTGGACGCGTGCCTGGGACGGTCGTTCGGGACAGGTCCTGCTGCA
>JAJNBO010000207.1 GCA_021156245.1 Ramlibacter sp.
CCGGGCACCACCGGTGCGAGCGGCCGGCCGAGCCCCTCGCCCGCCATCCGCCAGTTCGCCTTCCTCGTCGACAAGACGCGGGTGGCGCCGCAGTTGCGCATGGGCGGCGAAGCGCAAGGTGTCCCGGTCCCCACCGGGCAGGCTCCGGTACCGGCACCCCCCATGACCGCCGAACCCCCGGCCGCGGCCGCAACGGACGAGGCATGGATCGATGTGCCGCTGGTCCGCTTGGCTTATGCGCGCAGCGGCGACAAGGGCAACCACTCCAACATCGGCGTGATCGCCCGCCGCCCCGAATGGTTGCCGCTGCTGCGCGCGCAGCTCACCGAGGCGCGCGTGAAGTCCTGGCTCGGCCATCTGGTGGCGGGCGAGGTCCGCCGCTTCGACGTGCCGGGACTGCACGCCATGAACTTCCTCTGCACCGAGGCGCTGGATGGCGGCGGGATGGCGTCACTGCGCAACGACCCGCTCGGCAAGGGCATGGCCCAGATCCTCCTGTCCATGCCCGTGCGCGTTCCCCCGGGCTGGCTGGCCCTGCCGGGAGCGCGTTAGACTGCCCTTCTCTCCCCAGGAAGTCCCGCCATGAACGCACCCGACAAGAACCGGCCGTCCGCCGGCCTGTCCTCCATCGAACACTGGATCGCCGGCCGCATCGTGCCCGGCCAGAGCGGCCGCCGCGCCGACGTCTTCAATCCCGCCACCGGCCAGGTGACGGGCAAGGTGGCGCTGGCCAACCGCGACGAAGTCGCGCAAGCCGTTGCCGCCGCCCAGGCCGCTTTCCCGGCGTGGGCCGACACCCCACCGATCCGGCGCGCCCGCGTGATGTTCAAGTTCCTCGAGCTGCTGAACAAGCACCGCGACGAACTCGCGCACATGATCACCGCCGAACACGGCAAGGTGTTCACCGACGCGCAGGGCGAAGTGACGCGCGGCATCGACATCGTCGAATTCGCCTGCGGCATCCCGCAGCTGCTCAAGGGCGACTACACCGACCAGGTGTCCACCGGCATCGACAACTGGACGATGCGCCAGCCCCTGGGCGTGGTGGCGGGCATCACGCCGTTCAACTTCCCGGTGATGGTGCCGATGTGGATGTACCCGGTGGCGATCGCGGCCGGCAACTGCTTCATCCTCAAGCCCAGCCCGCTCGACCCCACCCCCTCCATCCGGATGGCGGAACTGCTGAAGGAAGCGGGCCTGCCGGATGGCGTGTTCAACGTCGTCCAGGGCGACAAGGACGCGGTCGACGCGCTGCTGGAGCACCCCGACGTCAAGGCGCTCTCCTTCGTGGGCTCGACCCCGATCGCGCAGAAGATCTACGAGACCGGTGCGAAGCACGGAAAGCGCGTGCAGGCGCTGGGCGGCGCCAAGAACCACATGGTCGTGATGCCCGATGCCGACATGGACCAGGCCGTCGACGCGCTGATCGGCTCCGCCTTCGGTTCCGCCGGCGAGCGTTGCATGGCCATCTCGGTCGGCATCCTGGTCGGCGACGCCGCCGACAAGATCATGGGCACGCTGGCTGAACGCACCAAGGCGCTGAAGATCAAGAACGGCGTGGAGCTGGACGCCGAGATGGGGCCGATCGTCAGCAAGGTGGCGCAGGAGCGCATCACCGGTTACATCGGCCATGGCGAGACCGAGGGCGCGAAGCTGGTGGTCGACGGCCGCAAGTTCCAGGGCGCCAAGGCCGGAGCGGGCTGCGACAACGGCTTCTGGGTCGGCGGCACGCTGTTCGACAACGTCACGCCCGACATGAAGATCTACAAGGAAGAGATCTTCGGCCCGGTGCTGGGTTGCGTGCGCGTGAAGGACTTGAAGGAAGCCACGGACCTGATCAACAAGCACGACTTCGGCAACGGCGTGTCCCTCTTCACCCGCGACGGCAACACCGCGCGCGAGTTCTCGCGCCGCGTGGAGGTCGGCATGGTGGGCGTCAACGTGCCGATCCCGGTGCCGATGGCGTGGCATGGCTTCGGCGGCTGGAAGAAGAGCCTGTTCGGCGACATGCATGCCTATGGCGAGGAAGGCGTGCGCTTCTACACCAAGCAAAAATCGATCATGCAGCGCTGGCCGGAGAGCATCGGCAAGGGCGCCGAGTTCGTGATGCCGACGGCGAAGTAGCAGCCGGCGCAGACATCCGGACGCGGAAAGAAATCAACGCAGAGGACGCAAAAGAACAGCCAAAGACGCAAAAGAAACCAAGAAGGTCTTTTTTGCGTCTTTTGTCTTCCTTTTGCGTCTTCTGCGTTGAAGGACTATGAGCGCGATGCGGGGAGCAAGAGGAGACATGAGCGACACCACGTTCGACTACGTGATCATCGGCGCGGGCACCGCGGGGTGCCTGCTTGCCAATCGGTTGTCGAAGGATCCGTCCAAGCGCGTGCTGCTGATCGAGGCCGGGCGCAAGGACGACTACCACTGGATCCACATCCCCGTCGGCTATCTCTATTGCATCGGCAACGCGCGCACCGACTGGCTGTACTACACCGAGGCAGACGAAGGCCTCAACGGCCGCAAGCTGCGTTATCCGCGCGGCAAGACGCTCGGCGGCTGCTCCAGCATCAACGGGATGATCTACATGCGCGGCCAGGCGCGTGACTACGACGGCTGGGCGCAGCGCGTCGGCGATGCGAGCTGGACCTGGGACAACTGCCTGCCTTACTTCAAGAAGCACGAGGACTACTACAAGGGCGCCGACGACCTGCATGGCGTCGGCGGCGAATGGCGCGTGGAGAAGCAGCGCCTACGCTGGGACGTGCTCGACGCCTTCGCGGAGGCCGCGCAGGAAGCCGGCATCCCCCACAGCACCGACTTCAACCGCGGCACCAACGAAGGCGTCGGCTACTTCCAGGTGAACCAGAAGAACGGCTGGCGCTGGAACACCGCAAAAGCCTTCCTGCGGCCGACGTGCTACGGGCGTCCCAACTTCGAACTCTGGACCGGCGCCCACGTGGTGCGCCTCACCTTCGACACGCTGGCGGACGGCACGAAGCGCTGCACCGGCGCCGAAGTATGGAACGGCCAGGAGCTGGTGCGCGTGCATGCGGAACGGGAAACCCTGCTGTGCGCGGGCAGCATCGGCTCGCCGCAGATCCTGCAGCTGTCCGGCATCGGCCCGGCGGCGCTGCTGCGCCAGCACGGCGTGCCCGTGGTCGTCGACCTGCCCGGCGTGGGCGAGAACCTGCAGGACCACCTGCAGATCCGCGCCGTCTTCAAGGTGGACGGCGTGGCCACGCTGAACACGCTGGCCAACAGCTGGTGGGGCAAATTGAAGATCGGGATGGAGTACGCGCTCAAGCGCAGCGGCCCCATGAGCATGGCGCCGTCGCAACTGGGCGCGTTCACGCGCAGCAGCCCCGACCAGCCCTATCCCAACATCGAATACCACGTGCAGCCCCTCAGCCTGGACGCGTTCGGCGAGCCGCTGCACGACTTCAACGCATTCACGGCCAGCGTCTGCAACCTCAATCCCACCAGCCGGGGCTGGGTGCGCATCCGCAGCAACAAGTTCGAGGACGCGCCGGCGATCGCCACCAACTACCTGAGCACGCCGGAAGACCGCAAGGTGGCCGCCGATTCGCTGCGCGTGACGCGGCGCATCGCCGGGCAGCCGGCGCTGGCGAAGTTCAAGCCGCGCGAATGGCGGCCGGGCCCGCAGTACCAGAGCGACGAGGACCTGGCGCGCCTGTCCGGTGACATCGCGACCACCATCTTCCATCCGGTGGGCACCACGATGATGGGCGCCGACGGCGACCCGCGCGCGGTGCTCGATGCGCGCCTGCGGGTGCGCGGCGTCACGGGCCTGCGGGTGGTGGACGCGGGCGCCATGCCCACCATCACCAGCGGCAACACCAACTCGCCCGTGCTGATGATCGCGGAGAAGGCCGCGGAGTGGATCGCTCAGGACGCCCGGAGCTGACCGGCTAAACTGCGCGGTTTGCCTCGGCCTGCGCGCCGGCACGGCGCGACCGCCGTGCCCTCCCTCTTCCCAGATGATCGATCTTGCCTATTCGGCGGCCGGCGCCCTCACGGGCCTCGTGGTCGGCCTCACCGGCGTCGGCGGCGGCGCGCTGATGACGCCCATCCTGCTCCTGGTGTTCGGCGTGTCGCCGACCACCGCCATCGCCACGGACCTCTGGTTCGCCGCCATCACCAAGCTGGTGGGCGCCAAGCTGCACGACAACCACGGCCAGGTCGACTGGCAGGTGGTCAAGCGCCTGTGGTCCGGCAGCCTGCCGGTCGCCGTCCTGGTCGTCATCATCGTGGCCGTCGGCAATCCGATTGGCAAGGTGGAGTGGCTCACCAAGGCGATCGGCATCGTCGTGCTGATCACGGCCGCCGGCCTGCTGTTCGCGCCGAAGCTCCTGGCGATGGCGCGCGAGCGGCGCCTGCACGACCCCGACAAGTTCCACCGGATCCAGCCGCCACTCACCGTGGCCGCCGGTGCGGCGCTGGGACTGTGCGTCGCCCTCACCTCGGTGGGCGCCGGGGCCCTGGGCAGCGTGATGCTGCTGTTCCTCTACCCGCTGCGGATGACGCCGCACCGGCTGGTGGCCACCGACATCGTGCATGCCATCCCGCTGGCGATGGCCGCCGGCATCGGCTACCTGTTCGCGGGCATGGTGGACTGGAAGATGCTGGCCAGTCTGCTGGTCGGCTCCGTGCCGGCCATCATCGTGGGCAGCCTGCTGTCGCGGAAGGTGTCCGGCCGCTGGCTGCAGGTGCTGCTGGCGCTGGTGCTGGTCGCGGCCGGTGTCAAGACGCTGGCCTGAGGCCGCGCGGGCTCAGGCCCGCACGTCCATCCGTTCCTGTTCGTAGAACACCGGGATCGGGCGCTCGGCTTCCAGGGCTTGCGCCAGGGGAGCGGCCCACACCGGCGCGGCCTGCACCGGCTCGCGCGTCTTGATGACCGGGATGCTCTGGATCTGCTGCACGCGCCACACGGGCACCGCGCGGTGCGGATCGCGCTGCGGTGACTGGCCGTCCCACACCACGCCCGTCGCCGACTGCAGGCCGGAAAGGCGGCGGTAGAAGCTGCCATTGAGCTGCGTGGCCGCCACCAGGTGGCTGCGGAAGCGGCGGTACAGGGCGGGGTCCGGCTTGTGGCGCGGAGCGTCGGACCAGAAGTCGTCCAGCGAGCCCTGGTAAGTCAGGCCGGGCATGTCGTACAGCGCGCGGCCGCACACCTTGGTGGGAGCGGCGTGGAACAGGGCGGACAGGCCGACGGTGCTGTTCACCACCACCACCCCGCGGGCGTGGTCGAGCAACGTGGGCAAGTGCTGGTCGTGGATGTACTGCAGGCGGTGGCCGAGCTGCAGTTCGTGCGCCAGCTTGCGGATGAGGCGCGAGTAGTCGCGGTAACCCCGGTCCATCGGGTGGTGCTTGAAGACCAGCAGCGTGTCGTCCGGCGCGCGCGCGGCGAACGAGCGGACGGTGGTCTCGATGAAATCCTCGACACCCGGAAAGGGGGCATGCACGCGGATCTGCGCGTCGTTGAACACCTGCAGCG
>JAJNBO010000208.1 GCA_021156245.1 Ramlibacter sp.
ATCCGCTCGCGTGGCGCGCGAAGCCGGCGAACGTCCGCTTGCTTCGCCTGCCGTACGCAAGCGCGCATGGGACATGGGCGTGGAACTGCAGTTCGTGCACGGCAGCGGCCCAGCCGGCCGCATCCTGCACTCGGACCTGGACGCCTACGTCGCACGCGGGGTGCAAGGCGCACCGTCCGCGCTCCAGGGTGGCTACCGCGAGAACCACACGGAACAGGCGATCCCGCTGGTGGGCCTGCGCCGCAAGATCGCGCAGAAGATGCAGGAGTCCAAGCGCCGCATTCCGCACTTCTCCTATGTCGAGGAGATCGACGTCACCGAGCTTGAGAGCCTGCGCGTGCGCCTGAACGAGCAATGGGGCAAGGAGCGCGGCAAGCTGACGGTGCTGCCACTGCTGGCGCGTGCGCTGGTGCTCGCGCTGCGCCAGTTCCCGCAGATGAACGCACGCTTCGACGACGATGTGGGCGTCGTGACGCAATACGGCGCCGTCCATCTTGGCGTTGCCACCCAGACCGACGCCGGCCTGATGGTGTCGGTCATGCGCCACGCCGAAGCCCGCGATCTGTGGGCGAGCGCCGCGGAGATCGCACGGCTTGCCGATGCCGCGCGCAGCGGGAAGGCCGGACGCGACGAGCTGTCCGGTTCGACCATCACCATCACCAGCCTGGGCGCGCTGGGCGGCATCGTCACCACGCCTGTCATTAACCATCCGGAAGTGGCCATCATTGGCGTCAACAAGATCGTGGAGCGGCCCGTCGTGCGCCAGGGCGGGCTGGTCGTGCGCAAGATGATGAACCTGTCGTCGTCCTTTGACCACCGCGTGGTCGATGGCATGCATGCGGCCCAGTTCGTGCAAGCCATCCGCGCTTTGCTGGAATGCCCAGCGATGCTCTTCGTGGAGTAAAAATGAACCAACATACCACTACGCTGCTGGTGATCGGCGGCGGTCCTGGCGGCTATATTGCGGCCATCCGCGCCGGCCAGCTTGGCATTCCCACCACGCTGGTCGAAGCCGCGGAATTGGGCGGCACCTGCCTCAACGTCGGCTGCATTCCGTCCAAGGCACTGATCCACGCGGCGGACGAATTCGAAAAGGCCAGCCATTTCGCCAGCGGTTCGG
Organism: Ramlibacter sp.; assembly: GCA_021156245.1. GTDB lineage: Bacteria > Pseudomonadota > Gammaproteobacteria > Burkholderiales > Burkholderiaceae_C > Ramlibacter. The sequence goes on from JAJNBO010000208.1 coordinate 1,121, forward strand.
CGCTGGGCATCTCGGTGCAGGCGCCGCGCATCGACATCGGCCAGACCGTGCTGTGGAAGGATGGCATCGTCGGGCGCCTGACCGGCGGCGTGGCCGCCTTGCTGAAGAAGAGCGGCGTCCGCGTCGTCAAGGGCTGGGCCAATATTGTCGATGGCAAGACGGTCGAAGTGCTGCGCGACGGCGAAAGTCCGCAGCGCATCGGCTGCGAGCATCTGCTGCTGGCCACCGGGTCGCAGGCTGTCGAACTGCCTTTCATGCCATTCGGCGGGCCGGTGATCAGTGCAACGGAAGCACTGTCGCCCAGGACCGTGCCGGCCAGGCTTGTCGTGGTGGGTGCCGGCTATATCGGCCTCGAACTGGGCACTGCGTACGCCAAGCTAGGTGCGCAGGTGCACGTGGTGGAGGCGCAGGAGCGCATCCTGCCTGCCTACGATGCGGACTTGAGCCGCCCGGTAGCCATTGCGCTCAAGGGCCTCGGTATCGAAACCCACCTGGGCTGCTCGGTGCTTGGCCTGGAGCAGGAGGGAGGTGCAGTACGCATCCGCAATGCCGCCGGCGAAGAGTCGGCATTGGCGGCGGACCAGGTCCTGGTCGCCGTAGGGCGGCGCCCGAACACGCGCGGCTTCGGGCTGGAGAAGCTGCGTATCGACATGGACGGCCACTTCATCAAGGTCGATGACCAGTGCCGCACCTCGATGCGCGGTGTGTGGGCCATCGGCGACGTGACGGGCGAGCCGATGCTGGCCCACCGCGCCATGGCGCAAGGCGAAATGGTGGCCGAGATCATCAGCGGCAAGCGGCGGCATTTCAGCCCGGCCGCCATTGCGGCGGTGTGTTTCACCGATCCCGAGGTGGTGGCGGTGGGCGTTTCGCCCCAGCAGGCGCGCGCGCAGGGAATCGATTGTATCGATGCCTTGTTCCCGTTCTCGGCCAACGGGCGCGCCATGTCGCTCGAATCGAAGGACGGCTTCGTGCGGGTGGTGGCGCGCAGGGACAATCATCTGATCGTCGGCTGGCAAGCGGTCGGGAAGGCGGTGTCGGAATTGTCCGCCGCGTTCGCGCAGTCGATCGAGATGGGGGCGACACTGGAAGACGTGGCCGGCACGATCCACGCGCACCCCACCTTGGGCGAGGCGATCCAGGAGGCTGCGCTGCGGGCCTTGGGACATGCCCTGCATATTTGAGTGATTCCTGTTGGAACGCACATGTGAACAGCAAGCAAAGGTCCCGTCTGCTGGGCATCTTTTGAGCCACCTCAAGCAGGCGGGATTCCACTGTTGTGGAATTGCGAATGTGAGAATTCGCGTAAATCTCGCCATTAATCACGGGTAGACTGAACATTCGACGTTTGTGCAGGGAGCTGGGCAACATTTGAATGCGACGGGGAGGGCCTGTGATATCCCAGCATGCGAAGCGTTCCTCTGCAGTTCAGGATCCGGCGTCGCCCCGCGAGGCCGACACGGCTGTTCCGAAGATTGAGCTGCCCAAAGGGGGCGGCGCGATCCGTGGCATTGGCGAGAAGTTCGCGGCCAACCCGGTCACGGGGACCGGCACGATGTCGGTGCCGATCTCCACCAGTGCCGGGCGCTCGGGCTTTGGCCCGCAACTGTCGCTGGCCTACGATTCCGGATCAGGCAACGGGCCCTTCGGCTTCGGCTGGAGCCTGGCGCTGCCGTCGATCACGCGCAAGACCAGCAAGGGACTGCCGCAGTATCTCGATGCCAGCGAATCGGATGTCTTCATCCTGTCGGACGCGGAAGACCTGGTGCCGGTGCTCGGCCAAACCAAGCACGGCAAGTGGGAGCGCGAGGAAGCCCCGGTGCGGACAGTGGCCGGCATGCGCTACCGCATCGACCGCTACCGTCCCCGTGTCGAGGGGCTTTTCGCACGCATCGAGCGCTGGAGCAACACGGACGATCCCGGCGACGTGTTCTGGCGCTCCATTTCCGAGGACAACACGACTACCTGGTACGGCAGGACGGCAGAGAGCCGTATCGCGGACCCCGACGATGCCAGCCGCATTTTCAGCTGGCTGATCTGCCAGAGCCATGACGACAAGGGCAACGCCATCGTCTACCGCTACAAGGCGGAGGACTCGGCAAGCATCGTTCAGCAGGCCCACGAGCGCAATCGTAGCGAGCAGGCGCGTTGCGCGCAGCGCTACCTGAAGCGTATTCGTTACGGCAACCGTGCGCCATACTTCCCTGTGCTGCAGGCCGATGCCGACTGGCCGGAGCCGGCCCGCGCGCTGGCGGACGACGGTGGCGATGCGTGGTTGTTCGAGGCCGTCATGGACTATGGCGACCACGACGTCCATGCCCCGACGGCCGGCGATGCGGCGACATGGCCGGCGCGGCCCGACCCGTTCTCCAGCTTCCGCGCAGGCTTCGAGATTCGCACCTACCGGACGTGCCGGCGCGTCCTGATGTTCCACCATTTCGAGGATGAGGAAGGTGTCGGGCGCGACTGCCTGGTCCGGTCCACGGACTTCACCTACTCGGACAAGCTCGATCCGACCGACGTGCGCAACCCGGTCTACACCTTCCTGCGGGCGATCACCGAGAGCGGCTATCGCCGCAACGAAGACGGCTACCTCCGGCGCAGCATGCCGCCGGTGGAGTTCGAGTACAGCGAGCCTGTCGTGCAGGACGTGGTTGAGGAAGTCGATCCGCGGAGCCTGGAGAACCTGCCCATCGGCCTGGATGCCTCCGTCTACCGCTGGACCGACCTGCATGGCGAGGGTTTGCCCGGCATCCTCACCGAACAGGCAGGCGCGTGGTTCTACAAGCGCAATCTCAGTCCGCTCGGCAACACGGCGCAGTTCGCGCCGCTTGAGGCGGTCGGCCTCGCGCCCAATGCAGCCCTGGCTGGCGGCGCGCAGTTCATGGACCTTGCAGGCGACGGCCAGCCCGACGTGGTCCTGATGGAGGGGCCCGCGCCCGGCCTTTACGAACACGACGAGGGCGAGGGGTGGCGACCTTTCCGTCCTTTCACCAGGCCCCTGAGCCGCAACCTGCGCGACCCCAACCTCAAGTTCATCGACCTGGACGGCGACGGCAATGCGGACATCCTCATCACCGAGAACGAGGCGTTCGTCTGGCACGCGGCGCACGCGGAAGACGGATTCGGCCCGGCCCGCCGCGTCGCGCAGGCATTCGATGAGGAGAAGGGGCCGCGCGTCGTATTCGCCGACGGGTCACAATCGATCTATCTGGCCGACCTTGTCGGCGATGGACTCACCGACATCGTCCGTATCCGCAATGGCGAAGTGTGCTACTGGCCCAACCTTGGCTATGGGCGGTTCGGGGCCAAGGTGACAATGGACAATGCGCCCTGGTTCGACAATCCGGACCAGTTCGACCACAAGCGCATCCGCCTGGCCGACATCGATGGCAGCGGCACCACCGACATCATCTACCTGCACCGCGACGGCGTGCGCCTGTACTTCAATCAGTCGGGCAACAGCTGGAGCCAGCCGCAGATGCTGAAGGTGTTCGTGCGTATCGACGATTTCGTGAACATTGCCCCGACCGACCTGCTCGGCAACGGCACCGCCTGCCTGGTCTGGTCTTCGCCCTTGCCGGGAGACGTGCGGCGGCCGATGGCCTACGTCAATCTCATGGGTGGCAGCAAGCCGCACCTGCTGGTGAAGGCGGTCAACAACCTCGGTGCGGAAACGCACGTGGCCTACGCACCCTCCACCAAGTTCTACCTGCAGGATAAGCGTGATGGCAAGCCCTGGATCAATCGGCTGCCATTCCCGGTCCATGTGGTGGAGCGCACGGACATCTACGACCATGTCAGCCGCAACCGCCTTGTCACCCGCTACGCTTACCACCACGGGTACTTCGACGGCGAAGAGCGCGAATTCCGCGGCTTCGCCATGGTGGAGCAGTGGGACACGGAACACCTGGCGGCACTGGCCGGCGGCAGCGTTGCGGCCGATGGCGATACCGGGGAATCGCACGTGCCGCCGGTGCACGTGAAGAGCTGGCTTCATACCGGAGCGTGTTCCGGCAGGGGACACATCGCGCACTGCTTCGAGCATGAGTACTACCGCGAACCCGGGCTGAGCGCGAGCGACGCCCGTGCGCGCCTGCTGGAGGACGCGGTCGTGCCGCCAGGGCTGACGCTGGAGGAGGAGCGCGAAGCCTGCCGGGCGTTAAAGGGTTCCATGCTGCGCCAGGAGGTCTATGCCGACGACGCGAGCCACCCTGGCGCCACCCTGGCGGAGATTCAGCGGGCGCGCAGGCCATATACGGTCACGGAACGCAACTTCACCATCCGCACCCTGCAGCGCCGTAGTCTGGCGCTCGCGGTCCCACGCCTCCGCCAACGGCGAACTGCGGCGCCCATAGCCAATGGCCGCTTCCTTGAGTACATTCCCGAAGT
>JAJNBO010000209.1 GCA_021156245.1 Ramlibacter sp.
TCCCGCACGCGCGGCTGGTGATGGTGCCGCGTTGCGGCCACATGCTGACGATGGAGCGGCCGGACGTCGTGAACGCGGCGCTGGTGGAGTGGTTGCCAACTGTCATTCCCGCGGAGGCGTGAATCCAGGGCTTCCAGGACTGCCGAATGCAGGAGCCCTGGTTCCCCGCCTGCGCGGGGATGACGGGAGACTACTCCCGCCCCAGGCTCTTGACCTTCTCGATCAGCCTTTGCTGCACGGACGACGAGACGAACTGGTGGACCTCGCCGCCCAGCACCGCGATCTCGCGGACGAAGGTGCTGCTGATGAACTGGTACTTGTCGCTCGGGGTGAGGAACACCGTTTCCACTTCCGGCATCAGGTGGCGGTTCATGCCGGCCAACTGGAATTCGTAGTCGAAGTCGGTCACGGCGCGCACGCCGCGGACCATGGCTTTGCCGCCGCGCGCCACGACGAAGTCACGCACCAGGCCAGTGAAGCCTTCCACCGTGACCTTCGGATTGCCTTTCAAGGCTTCGCGCGCCATGTCCACGCGCTCCTGCATCGTGAAAAGCGACTTCTTGTGGTGGCCTGCGGCCACGGCGACGATCAGGCGGTCGAACAGCTGGCTGGCGCGATGCACCACGTCCTCGTGCCCCAGCGTCATGGGATCGAAGGTGCCGGGGTAGACGGCGATCACGTCTTTGGCCATGGGGATCTCCTCATCGCCCGGGGCGGACGGGCCGTTTGCTGCGCCGCATTATGCAATGGGGCGCAAGAGGTGCCCGTGGACCATCCCCGCCTTCATGTGGCGCACCACTTCCAGCCCATGCCGCGCCACCGCGTCGCCCTGCCATTGCGTCGGCGCCTCGAGATAGACGAAGCCCGCGGCCGCCAGCGCGGGGCGGGCCGCGGCCAGCGCCTTGTCGAACAGGTCGGCGTCGAAGGGCGGGTCCAGGAACACCAGGTCGATGCTGCCGGCCGGCAGGCCTGAGAGCACCGTGAGCGCGTTGCCTCGCTGCACCCGCACGGCCTGCGCATCCAGCCTGTTCACCACGGCCCGCAACAGGTCGACCAGCGCTCCTTCGGATTCCACCAGCAGCACGTCGCCCGCCCCCCGCGAGGCGGCTTCCAGCCCCAGCGCGCCCGTGCCGGCAAAGGCATCGACCACGCGCCAGCCGGACAAGTCCTGCCCCAGCCAGTTGAAGAGGGTTTCGCGCACCCGGTCGGGCGTGGGGCGCAGCCCCGGGCGGTCCGGCACGTCCAGCCGTGTCCGTTTCCAGGCGCCGCCGATGATGCGGACCTGGTGCGGCAGCGAACGGCGGGCGGGCGAGGTGGGACGCGGCATGCGGGAAGCTTACCCGCCGCGCGGACAAAAAAAGGGCACGGCGGTGAAGCCGTGCCCTGACTCTCTACTCCCTGTGTTGACTGCCTGGCAAAGCCAAGGTGACAGCACGGAGTCCATTGTTGAGGTTTCGGCCGTTGCGCGCACGCCGACCCCTGTCAGGATTGACAGGGTGGGACCCGTGCGCGCCGCCTACTGTCGGGCCGACGCCACGCCGCCACCCACCACCACGGTCACCATCCGGTCCGGCTGCAGCTTGCGGGCCATCGCGGCTTTCACCTCGGCCGCGGTGACGCGTTCGATCTGTTGCGTCCAGGTGTCCAGGTAATTCAGTGGCAGGTCGTGCCAGGCGATGTTGGCCAGGTTTTCCAGCAACTTGCGGTTGCTGTCGATGCGCAGCGCGAACCCGCCGATGAGGAAGTCCTTCGCCGCCTTCAATTCCTCCGGCGTCGGGCCCTCCGCCACGAAGCTGCGCACCACGTCGCGCGACACCTGCACCGCCTGCGCGGCCTGGTCCGGGCGCGTCTGCAGACCCAGGGTGAAGGCGCCGGCGTGCATGCCGGGGTTGAAATAGCTGTACACGCTGTAGCTCAGGCCGCGCTTTTGCCGCACCTCGTTCGACAGGCGCGAGACGAAGCCGCCGCCGCCCAGGACGTAGTTGCCCACCATCAGCGGGAAGAAGTCGGGGTCGCTGCGCTTGTACCCGGGCTGGCCGATCAGCACGTGCGCCTGCGCCGAGGCGAACGGGATGTTGCGCTCGACCGGCGCGTTGAGGTCCGGGATCTCCGGCACCGCGGGCAAGGGCTGGCACGTTCCGGCCGGCAGGCGCGACAGGAGCGTGCGTGCCAGCTGGTCGGCCTGTGCGCGGTTGACGGCGCCGACGACGCTCACCTTCGCCCGGCACGGCTGCACCGTGCGATAGAAGTTGCGCATGTCCTGCACGCTGATGCGCGCCAGGGACTCTTCGGTCGTCTCGAAGCCGTACGGGTGCCCGCCGTACACCGCCTGCGAGAACGCGCGCGCCGCGATCGTCCCCGGCCGCGTGTTGGCCTCGCGGATGGCCGCCGCGATGCGCTGCCGCTCGCGCTGCCACACGTTGTCGGGGAACGAGGGCTCGCCGATCTGGCGGGCGCCGAGTGCCGCGGCCTTGGCCAGCAGGTCCGGGTACGTCAGCGAACGGAAGGTGAAGCTCATGCGGTCGCTGCCCGCGCCGCCGCCGAAGGACGCGCCGAGGTCGGCCCAGGCTTCACCGAGCTGGTTCTCGTCCAGTGCCGGCTGGGCGTTGCGGGCCTCGATGCCCTTGGACGTCATTTCGGCGGTGAGCGACGCCAGTCCGGCCTTGTCGGCCGGATCACGGCGTTCGCCGGCATCGAAGTCGATCTCGACGTCGACCATCGGCAGGCTGGGGCTTTCGATCAGGTAGACCTGGGCGCCCGAGGGCTGCTGCCACTTCTGGATCGGCAGGGCCGCGGCCGCGGGGCCCGCGACCGCCATGGCGACGAGGGCGGGGACGGCGCAGCGCGCCAGCAGGGAAATCATGCGCATGGCGGTTGTCCTCAGTGGCGGATCTGCACGGCGGGTTGGCGGGGCTTGCGGTTCGGGTCGACCGGCAAGGGCCGCAACACGCCCACGGACAACTGGTCGTCACCGAAGTAGCGCGCCGCGACGGACTTCACCTGGTCCGCGGTCACTTCGGAGAGGCGCTGCATGAGGAGCCGGTCGGCGTCCAGCGGCAGGCCGAGCAGCCAGGTGTTCCCGAGTTCGCGCGCCTGGCTCATCACGGAGTCCAGCTTGTAGATCTCGCCGGCGATCCAGCGGGTCTTCACGCGCTGGAGTTCGGCTTCGGTCACGCCGTCGCGCGCAACGCGCGCCACCTCGGCCCGCAAGGCCGCCTCCACCTGCTCCGGTGTCTTGCCCTTGGCGGGCACGCCGGCCAGCGTGAACAGCTGCGGGCCGCGGCCCCACAGTCCATTGCTCGCGTCGACGCTGTCGGCCACGCGGTCCGGGCCCTGGGTCAGTGCGCGGCCGAGGCGCGCGCCCTCGTAGCCATCGAGCACCGCGGACAAGACCGTCAAGGCCAGCGCATCGTCATTCTCCGGCGTGCGCTCGAAGTTGCGCATCTGCGGCACCTTGAAGGCCAGGGCCACGTACGCCTGCTCTGCGGGCGCCTTGAATTCCAGCCGGCGGATGCCGGCCTGCTCCGGCTCCTCGCGCGGCTTGCGCGCGGGCACGGCACGGGCCGGGATGCTGCCGTAGTGCTTTTCGACGAGCTGCTTCACCTTCTGCGGATCGACGTCGCCGGCGACGATCACGGCCGCATTGGCCGGCACGTACCACTTGCGGAAGAACTCGCGCGCATCCTCCGGCGTCATCGCGTCCAGGTCGCTCATCCAGCCCACCACGGGGCGGCGGTACGGCGAAGCCTGGAAGACGGTGGCGCTCAACTGCTCGTACATCTGCGAACGGGGGTTGTCTTCGGTGCGCAGGCGGCGCTCCTCCTTCACCACCTCGATCTCGCGCTTGAATTCATCGTCCGCCCACTTGTTGTTGGCGAAGCGGTCGGCTTCGAGCCGGATCACCTCCTCGAGCGCGCCTGCCGGGATCTGCTGGAAGTAGCCGGTCACGTCGCGCGACGTGAAGGCGTTCTCGCGGCCGCCGAGCGCGGCGACCTTGCGCGAGAACTCGCCCGGCGTGGTGGTGGGCGTGCCCTTGAACAGCATGTGTTCCAGCACGTGGGCCACGCCCGTGGTGCCGTCGACTTCGTCCATCGCGCCGACGCGCACATAGAGCATGTGCACGGCGGTGGGCGCGCGTCGGTCCGGCTTGACGATGAGCGTCAGTCCGTTGGCCAGCTGGAACTGCTGGGGCTTTTCCTGGGAGGGTTGGGGGCCGGAGATCTGGCTTTGCGCGGGGGTGAGCAGCAGGGCCAGGGAGGAGGTTGCGATGAGGAGGAACGAGCGCAGGTGCTGTTTCATAGAATCGTGTGATTCTAGAAACCCCCCTGATGTTCAGCTTCTTCCGGAAAAAACCTCCGGCACCCCCTCCTCCCCCTGCAGCGCCCGCTCCTGCGGTTGAGGCGCCGCCTCCCCCTGTTGCCGCGCCGGCACCCGTGCCGGCAGCACCGCCGCCGCCTGCCCCGGCGCCTGCGCCTGCGCCTGCCACGGGCGGGCTCATCGGCAAGGCGCTGGTCGCGCCCATGGAGATCCCGGTCGCACCGGCCATCCCGCCGGAACGGCAGGGCTGGATGAACAGGCTGTCCGCCGGCCTGCGCAAGACCGGCTCCAGCATTTCCCAGGTCTTCACCGGCGCGCAGATCGACGATGCCTTGTACGAGGAGCTGGAAACGGCGCTGCTGCTGGCGGACACCGGAGTGGCAGCGACCGACTACCTGCTCACCGAGGTCAAGCGCAAGGTGGCCGCCACCGGCGCGACGCGTCCCGTGCAGGCCAAGAACATCCTGGTCGACGCCCTGACCACGCTGCTGCGCCCGCTGGAGCGCCAGCTGACCATCGGCGAGCACCAGCCCACCGTGATCATGGTCGCGGGTGTCAACGGCGCGGGCAAGACCACGTCGATCGGCAAGCTCACCAAGCACCTGGCCGACGGCGGCGAGACGGTGCTGCTGGCCGCGGCGGACACGTTCCGCGCGGCCGCGCGCGAACAACTGGCCGTCTGGGCCGACCGCAACAAGGTGGAGATCGTCAGCCAGGAAGGCGGCGACCCGGCGGCGGTGAGCTTCGATGCGGTCTCCGCGGGCAAGGCGCGCAAGAAGGGCGTGGTGATCGTCGACACGGCGGGCCGGCTGCCGACGCAGCTGCACCTGATGGAGGAACTGCGCAAGATCAAGCGCGTCGTGACCAAGGCCGAGGCCAGCGCCCCGCACGAGGTGCTGCTCGTGATCGACGGCAACACGGGCCAGAACGCCCTGCAGCAGGTCAAGGCCTTCGACGCTGCCCTGCAGCTCACCGGGCTGATCGTCACCAAGCTCGACGGCACCGCCAAGGGCGGCGTGCTGGCCGCGATCGCGCAGGAAAAACCGGTGCCGGTCTACTTCATCGGGGTGGGCGAGAAGCTGGAGGACCTGGAAACGTTCAGCGCGCGGGAGTTTGCGCTGGCGCTGCTTTCGTGACTTCCACTTCGCCCAGCACCCAGTCGAAGTAGGACGGCGCCTCGCGGTCCTCGCACAGCTGCCCCTCCCAGCGGTAGAAGGATTGCAGCCCCTCCTCCACCTGGACGCAGGCGGCCAGCCGCCTTTCCACGATCACACGAGCCAGGGCGTCCGCGTCGCGACGCGATCCGACCGTGGTCGTCACGCTCAAAATGTCTGCTTCCTGACAATCTTCCATGGCTGGACGCTCCCCGAATGGGTGCATTGTCGGGGACTTGCAAACCTGAAGGGCGACCCCATCTTCTTGCTGAGCAAGCTTTTCCTGAAGCTCGGCACCTGGCAGTGGGCGTCTCCGGGGGGAGCGGGCCGTTTTCGCTGAGAAGGCCGCGCCGACGCCACATCGGCACGCGGGCCTACGGAACCCTTTGCTTAGCAGTCTCTCTAACAGAGTGCTAATATTTAACGAGCAAAAAGGAGTTCCGGTCTATGTCCTCACCTGTTGGAGCCTCTGGTACCACGGCTTTGGCGGTCGCCAATCCCTGGGCCGTCGTTCCGTCGCTGGGCAACCTGGACGCATACATCTCGGCGGTCAACCGCCTGCCGATGCTCACGCCGGAAGAGGAATACGAGTTCGCGAAGAAATTCAAGGAAGACAACGACCTTGAAGCCGCGGGGAAGCTGGTGCTGTCGCACCTGCGCCTGGTGGTGTCCGTCTCGCGCAAGTATCTCGGCTACGGCCTGCCCCACGGCGACCTGATCCAGGAAGGCAACATCGGCCTGATGAAGGCCGTGAAGCGCTTCGACCCGGAACAGGGCGTGCGCCTGGTGAGCTATGCGCTGCACTGGATCCGCGCGGAGATCCACGAGTACATCCTGAAGAATTGGCGCATGGTCAAGGTCGCGACGACCAAGGCGCAGCGCAAGCTGTTCTTCAACCTGCGTTCCATGAAGCAGGGCTTCAAGGACGACGCCGATGCCGAAACGCATCGCGACACCCTCACCGACGCCCAGATCGAAGTGATGGCGCGCGAGCTGAACGTCAAGCGCGAGGAAGTCGTCGAGATGGAGACGCGCATGTCCGGGGGCGACGTCGTGCTGGATCCGGGTCCGGCCGACGACGGCGAAGAGGCCTTCGGCCCCATCGCGTACCTGGCCGACGCCACGCACGAGCCCACCGCGGAACTGGAAAACCGCGAGCGCGACACCATGGCCACGGCCGGCATCGCATCCGCCCTGGAGCAGCTCGACCCGCGCAGCCGCCGCATCGTGGAAGAGCGCTGGCTGAAGGTCAACGACGACGGCTCCGGCGGCATGACGCTGCACGAGCTGGCCGCGGAGTACGGCGTTTCCGCCGAGCGGATCCGCCAGATCGAGGTGGCGGCCATGAAGAAGATGAAGAAGGCGCTCGCCGCCTACGCCTGAGGCCCAGCGCCTCCCGTCCCAGGCCCGGCCCCGCCGGGCTTTCTTTTTGTTGTATCCGCGCGCTATGCGGGCCTGTTTGTGCCACTTGGGGGTGCCAGCCCATCGGTGGCGCTGGGACAATGCACGCCATATGTGGAGGAGTGTCCTGCGCGCCACCGGCGCGGCCCTGCTCTGGCTGGCCGCCCTGGCCGGTGGCGTGCACGCCGCCGATGGGGACGCCGCCGCGCCGGCGCAGGCAGCGGGCGTGACCCTGGGCGATAGGGGCGCCGTCAGCCTGAACCGCCAGAGCGTGTACTGGGCCGACCCCACGGGCCACAGAACCATCGAGCAGGTCGAGGCGGGGGCGAACGCCCTGCCCTGGCGGCTGCGCACGCGCGACCAGCAAAGCTGGAAGCCGGGGGGCGCGCTCTGGGTGATGTTCGAAGCCACCGTGCCCCGCGGCGAGAGCCGACCACCTGCAGTTCCACCACCGGGATCGCACGGGCGCCTGGGTGGTGCAGCAGGCCGGCACCGACATGCCCTCGTCGCTCTGGTCGGTGCCGGGCCGGATTCCCACGTTCTCGCTCTCTCGCGACGAGTCGCAGGCGGTGCGCTACTGGCTGCGCGTGGACGACGAGCAGGCCGAGTTCGTGTCGCCCCTGCGGCTGGTGCGCGAAGACGTGCTGCGCAACCAGCGCGAGCGCGAGCAGTTCCTGTTCGGGGCCTTCTTCGGCCTCGGCCTGCTGGTGTTCTGCGCCTCGTTCGCGCATGGCGTCACCTATCGCGACAAGGCCTTCCTGTCGTTCGCCCTGTTCATCCTGATGCTGGCGTCCGGCCAGCTTGGACGGGCCGGCGTGGGCGCGCAGCACTTCTGGCCGGAGTGGCTGGCCTGGAACGGAACGCTGCTGTCGCTGTGGCCGGGCGCCCCGATGGCCGCGGCGCTCTGGTTCGTGAAGGTCGTGACCGACCCCGCGCGGCTGTCCCGCACGCTCGACCTGGGGGTGTGGACCCTGATCGCCGCCCTGCTGGCGGCCACTGCCCTGCACGTGGTCCTGGGCCGCCACAGCAGCCTGACGCTGGTGCTTTCGCTCACGGGACTCTCGCTGGTCGCCCTGCTCGTCATGGTGCTGTGGGGCTGGTGGGAGGGCCGCGAGCGGCACCTGGCGCTGATCGCCCTGGGCTTCGCGCCCGTGGTGGTGCTGGCGCTGTTCCCGCTGGCGCGCACCTTCGGCCTGCTGTCGCCGAGCCTGCTCACCCGCTACGGCCTGTTCATCGGCGTCGCGCTGGAACTGCCCATCCTGTACTACGCGCTCAACATCCGCCTCATGGCCCGGCGTGAAGGCGAGTTGCGCGCCAGCGCCCTGTCGCACACGGACGCGCTCACCGGCCTGCCGCACCGGCAGGCCCTGGAGCAGCGGCTGGACACCAGCCTGGCCCACGCGCGCGGCCAGAAGCAGCAGCTCGGGCTGATGGCGGTGCGCATCTCCAACCTGGATGCGATCGCCGAGGAGTTCGGCTCCGAATACGCGGAAAAGGCGCTGGTGGTCGCGGCTTCGCACCTGCGCCGCGTGATCGTCGACTTCGACATGGCTGCGCGGGTAGGCGAGCGCGAGTTCGCGCTGCTGCTCGAAGCGCCCGTGACGCCGCAGCTCGCCACCTCGCGCGCGCAGCAGGTGGTGGCCAGCGGGCTGCGCCAGGTCGAGGCCCTGCCGGCGGCGCTGACGCTCAAGTTCCACGTGGCCGTGGCCCTGCTGCCCGAGCCCCAGCTCGATGGCGCGGCCAGCCTGCGTTGGGTGCTGGAAGGC
>JAJNBO010000210.1 GCA_021156245.1 Ramlibacter sp.
CGCGCCGCGGAAATGCAGTCGCGCCAGCCGCTCGCCACCCGTGCTCCCCTCCAGCCGACGCCGGAGCACGCGCTCGCCGCGGCGCGCGCGCGCGTGATCGCCAATCCGGGCGTGGACGCGCAGCGCGCGATGGTGGGCGAGGCGGATGCCACCGGCTTCGCTTCGCTGACGCGCGTGCGGCAGGCCGCCGTCCTGTACTCCGCTACTTTCGCCGCATCGCGCCTGCGCGATGGCGCGGCCCTGCAGCGCTTGCAGCCCCGCCTCGAAGCGGCCGCGGCCGGCAACGCCGCGGGCCAGCGGATCGTCCGGCTGCTGCTCGCGGAGATCGCGCTCGCCCAGGGCAACACGGCGCCCGCCCTGCAGCTGGCGGAGGGCGTGGCGCGGCGGCCCGAACTGCTGCTGGTATCGCAAGCGCAGGTGCAGACGGGGCGCGCCGCCGAAGCGGCGCAGCGCCTGCAGACCTGGGTGGCGAACCAGCCGCGCGACGCCGCGGCATGGCAGATGCTGTCGGCGGCGTACGCCGCGGACCGGCAGCCGCTGCGTGCGGTGCGCGCGGAAGCCGAGGCGCGGGTGGCGCAGCTCGATTACGCGGCGGCGCTGGACCGGCTGAAGGCGGCGCAGGAGCTGGGGCGCCGCAGCCCGGCCACGGACCACATCGAGGCGTCCATCATCGACACGCGGGCGCGCGCCGTGGAATCACTTCTTCGAGAACAGGCGCTCGAGCGCTGATTCGATCACCACGCCGATGGCGGTGTAGATCAGCGAGCCGACCAGGGCCGCGACGAAGTCGCGCACCTGGAAGCCGTCCAGCACCGCTGCGGCGGCCCAGAACACGAACGCGTTGATCACGAACAGGAACAGGCCCAGCGTGAGCACCGTCACCGGCAGCGTGAGCACCACCAGCACCGGCCGCACCACGGTGTTGAGCAGGCCGATCAGCAGCGCGGCGAGCATGGCGGAGCCGAAACTCATGATCGTCACGCCCTGGTACACGTAGGCGACGAACAGCAGCGCCGAGGCGCTGAGGATCCATTTGACGATCAGTTTCACCATGGGCGCGGAGCATAGCAGCCCACCCGCGCGCCTATTCGACGGCGAGCAGCAGCACGGCCCCCAGCCCGAGCAGCGTGCCGGGCACCGGGCCCGCCGCGCCGCGGTCGTCACGGTCCCTGGGCCGCCGCACGTCGAGCACGCGGACCGCCCCGTGCTCCGCCATCAGCGTGCGCGTGAGTTCGGGCAGCGGCCCGCGGGCCAGCACCGGCGTGACGGCGTCGCCGCGCGCCCGCAACGCCGGGACCATCTGGTCGAACAGCTTGTCCGCCCACCTGGCGCGCCAGTTCTCGCGGGCGGAATGACTCACCCATTTGCTGATGCGATGCGTCATGCGGGGGGCGCAGGCCACCAGCACCCAGTGGGTCGGTACGTCGCCGCCCGCCATGTGCTGCCGGGCGTAGGCGGGGTCGTCCAGGTACACGATGACCTTGTCCATGCGGGCTCCCTGCGGGCTGCGTTCAGCCGGCTTCGGCAGGCGCCCGTGAAGCGCGGGACGCCCACCAGCCGGCGCCGAGCACGCCGGCGATGCAGACAGCATACGTGCTCCAGCGGGCCAGCGCATTCGGATCGAACACGTTGTCGAGGACCGGCTCGCCGATGATCATCTTCGCCGCCGTGAAGGCCAGCACCGCGGCGCCGAGCTGGATGATGATGGGGAAGCGGTCCACCAGCTTGAGCACGATGCTGCTGCCGAACACGACGATGGGCACGCTGATCAGCAGCCCGATCACCACGAGGTCCATGGCGCCGTGCGCCGCGCCGGCGACGCCCAGCACGTTGTCGACACCCATGAGCGCGTCGGCGATCACGATCGTCTTCATGGCGCCCCAGAAGGTGCTGGCCACCGGGCCGTGCTCGTCCTTGTTGCCGTCGCCCGCGAGCAGGCGGTAGGCGATCCACAGCAGGCCGACTCCGCCGACCAGCATCAGGCCCGGGATCTTCAGCAGCCACACCACGCCTACCGTCATCACCGCGCGCACGCCGATGGCCCCGACGGTGCCCCAGATCACCGCCTTCTTTTGCAGGTGCGGCGGCAGGTTGCGGGCGGCGAGCGCGATGACGATCGCGTTGTCGCCGGCGAGGACGAGGTCGATGAGGATGATCGCCAGCAGGGCGGACCACCAGGGTGCAGAGAGGAATTCCATTTGTCGAAGGCTCCGGTCGGACATGAACATGCCCGGCGACTGGATGGGAGCTTCGTTTCCTTGGAGAAAGGAGGCCTCGATCCAGGCCGCGCGGGCCCGATCGAAGGTCTTGCTCAGCGGCTGGTGGGCCGCCCGGCGCGCCGGAAGCAGGGCTTCGTATTGACGGCGAATCCGAGTCGCGGCGCGTTGCGGCGCAGCGGTGGGAGCTACTCCCCTTCTGCGGCGAATTACACCACAGGCGCCGCCGCGCTGGCGCGCACCGGGCGCTATCATGCCCGTCCGCCTCCCAGCGTCCGATCCATGGCCGGCATCCACATCACAGACATCGAAGCCGCCATCAACTGGTGGCGCGAGCGCAAGCCCTCCCCCGACGGCGTCACGCTCGCCCCCGAGCTGCGCGCGCTCGCCGAGGTCTATGCGCTGATGGTCTTCCACCACGAGGACGAGGCCAGCGAGGCGGGCTTCCCCCCGAAGGCCTATGCGGCATGGAAGGCCTGGTACGAGACCCAGCCCGATACGCCTTGCATCGCGATCTGCTCCACCAGCCAGGGCGATGCCGAGTGCAAGGGCTGTGGCCGCACCTTCGACGAAGTTCAGCACTGGACGGAGATGAGCCCGGGCGAGAAGCGCCAGGTCTGGCGCCGCATCACCCTGGAGGGCGATGCGTGGCGCTTCAACCGTTACGCGGAGCGGGCGGCGGAAGGCGCTGGCGAGAGCCAGCCCGCCACGCCGCAGCGGCGCTGACCGTGCGCCGGCTGCTGCAGGCTCCCAACCTGGCGATCGCCTCGATGTGGGCGGACACTTTGCGCGAGGCCGGCATCACGGCGAGCGTCGAACGCCAGTTCCTCTCCGGGGCCGCGGGCCAGCTGCCGCCGGACCAGTGCCTGCCGGAGATCTGGATCGCCCACGAGGAGCAGGAGGGCGCCGCGCGCAAGCTGCTGGAGCAGTTGCAAAGCCTGCCGCAGCGGCGCTGGCAATGCAGCTGTGGAGAGCTGGTCGAAGGCGGCTTCGAGTCCTGCTGGAGCTGCGGCAAGCCGATGCCGTTAGGTGCTTTGTAGTCACCCAAACGGAGGGTTGTAACTATAGGTTGATGATGTTGCAATGCGTGTCCACTTCACTCAGCAACGCCATGGCCAAACTGTTTGCCAACTTCGCGATCGACTACAGCCAACTGGACATCAGCGGCCTGAACTCGGCCACTGACTCCGGCTTCGACGACAACCTGAATGTCGAGGTGCATGGAGTTACCTACCAGGACGTGCTGTGGTTCGAGGAGGGGCTGGACGACATCGCCTTTGGCGGAACCGGCTTCACCATGAATAGCGACGGCGCGGTGACCGGCGGCACGGTCAAGGGCGTGCTCACCCATGCGTGGAACGGCAGCGCCTGGGTCGAGGACTGGCGGATCGAGGGCCTCGACGTGTCGGCTGTTTCGCTGTACCGGGCGGCACTGACCGGCGGGACCACCGACGACATGTCGATCGTGGCGAGCGCCATGTCGGGCGCGGACACCTTCCTGCTTTCGAGATTCGCGGACAAGATGCGCGGTTTCGGCGGCAACGACAAGCTGTCCGGCAATGCCGGCAACGACATGCTGCAGGGTGATGGCGGGAACGACATCCTGACGGGTGGCGCTGGGGCAGACACGCTGAGCGGCAATTCCGGCGCGGACGTGTTCGACTACAACTTGGTGACAGAGTCCCGCGGGCGTGCGGTCGACCTGATCATCGACTTCGTCCGCGGCCAGGACAAGATCGACCTGTCCGGCATCGATGCCAACGTGGCGGCGGTCGGCAACCAGGCGTTCAACGGCTTGATCAAGGCCGGCGTGGAATTCACGCGTGCAGGACAGCTCCGTTTCGTGGACGGCGTTCTGATGGGGAACACCGACACCGACGCCGCCGCCGAATTCGCGATCGTGCTGAACGGCGTGACCGCCCTCAACGTCGCCGACTTCGTTCTCTAGCGTCTACTTCCAACGCAGCGGCTCGATGTCGACGGTGCGCGCGCCGTCGCCCATCATCAGCACGCCTTCCTGCAGCGTCGCCTGCAACTGCATGGAACGCTGGGCCAGGGAGGCGAGCTGCTGCGACGCCTCCGCGGGGATCCGGAACACCGACAGGTTGTTCAGGCGCGTCAGCTTGGTCTCGATGCCGCGCCACCAGACTTCGGCCGCATGGTGGAAGGCATAGACGGCCACCTGGTCGGCCTGCCGGCACGCCTTCATCATGGCCACTTCGTCCGGCTGGCCGACCTCGATCCACAAGCGCGTGGCGCCCGTGAAGTCCCGCAGCCATGCGTCCGGTTCGCTGGGGTCGCTCAGGCCCTTGCCGAAGGCGAGCGTGCCGTCGCCGCCGCAGACCGTCTGCAGTTCGTGCGCATGGAAGGCCAGCGCCGCCAGGCGGACCATCATGCGTTCGTCGTTCTCGCTCGGATGCCGCGCCAATGTCAGCGACAGGTCCGCGTAGTAACCGCGGTCGATGTCGGCGATGGCGAGCTGCGCCTTGAAGATGGTGGACTTGATGGCCAAGGCGGTCCGATCAGGCGCGACGCGCCAGTTCGGCGGCCTTGCCGGTGTAGCTGGCCGGTGTCATGGCCAGCAGTCGGTCCTTCTCGGCCTGCGGGATCTCCAGCGAGCGGATCAGCGCGTGCAGGTCCGCGGCCTGCACCGTCTTGCCGCGCGTGACTTCCTTGAGCTTCTCGTACGCGCCCTGCACGCCGTAGCGGCGCATGACGGTCTGGATGGGTTCGGCGAGCACCTCCCAGGCGGCGTCGAGGTCTTCGCGCAGCGCTTCCTCGTTGAGCTCCAGCTTGCCCATGCCGATGCCCAGGGAGTGGTACGCCAGCGCCGCATATCCGAGGGCCACGCCCATGTTGCGCAGCACGGTGGAGTCGGTGAGGTCGCGCTGCCAGCGGGACACCGGCAGCTTTTCCGACAGGTGCTTCAACAGGGCGTTGGCCAGCCCGAGGTTGCCTTCGGCGTTCTCGAAGTCGATGGGGTTGACCTTGTGCGGCATCGTCGACGAGCCGATCTCGCCTTCGCGCAACTTCTGCTTGAAGTAGCCGAGGCTGATGTAGCCCCACACGTCGCGGCTGAAGTCGACCAGGATCGTGTTGGTCCGTGCCACCGCGTCGAACAGTTCCGCCATGTAGTCGTGCGGCTCGATCTGGATGCTGTACGGCTGGAACGTGAGCCCGAGGCCCAGGGGCTCCGGCGATTCGATCACC
>JAJNBO010000211.1 GCA_021156245.1 Ramlibacter sp.
ATGGCCGCGCACCTGAGCGAGCAGAACAACAAGCCCGAGCTGGCGCGCCTGGCGTTGTCCCTCGCGCTGAATTGCGGCGAGCAGGACGTGCTGGTGGCGGACGGCGCCGGCGGCAGCGGCTGGCTCACGGCTTAGCGCCGGCCGCCCATGAAAAAGGCCGCCCGAAGGCGGCCCGTTCTGCGCCGTGAGGCGGCTTACTTGGCGGCGGAAGCGGCAGCGGACGCAGCGTCGGCGGCAGCGGAAGCGGCGCCAGCAGCGGCGGAGGCAGCACCGGCGGAAGCGTCGGCAGCCGGGGCGGCCGCGGGAGCGGGAGCCGGGGCCGGCGCGGGAGCAGCGGCAGGCGCGGGGGCGGGCGCGGGCGCCGGCTCTTCCTTCTTGCCACAGGCGGCCAGGGCAGCAGCGGCGATCAGCGAAGCCAGAACGAACGATTTCTTCATTTCAGTTTCCTTGTAGGGATGGGGACAACGATTTCCGGAAATTTTGTCCAGGCGGTCGACGCCGCTAGTGACCGAGTGCAGGGGCGCATGCCCGCTTCAGCTCAGCCAAACATTATAGCGGGAAGAGTTCACACTCCGGGGCCCGCGCGCTGCGGCCGAGCTACAGGCCGAGCGTGGTGGCGGGGAACGCAGGCGAGGACTTCGCGAGCCGTTCGGCCAGCCGTTCACGCAGGAGCAGCCGCCGCTCGGGCTCGCTGCCGCAGTAGCCGTTGCAGCGGAGGATGTCGAGCCGCTCCATGGCCCAGCCGGGACTCCAGATCGCGCTGGGCAGTTCGAGCGCGTCCGCGCTGGAGCAGCCCATGGCCGTGACGATGTGCGACCAGCGCTCGCGCCACTGCACGAAGCGCGCGTGCTGCCGCACCACCTCGTCGTAGCGCCTGGCCAATAGCGTGATGCGGCGCCCGGAATGCGACCAGTCCAGCAGGGACTGCGTCACGGCCCGCTCGCCCAGCGGCCAGTCGGCGAAATCCGGGTCGCTGAAGATGATCTCGCGCCAGCCTTCCCGCGCCGCGTGCGCGAGCGCATCGCGGATGAGCTGGCGAAACTCCGTGCGGCCTTCGAAGCGCCGCGACGGCAAGGGCGTCAGCGCCGCCGGTTCCTCGTCCTGTTCATCGTTCATCGGGAGCCTCCCTGCCGGCATGCGCCCAGCCGGCTTCGCACCATGACAGCAGCAGTTCGCGCGCGCCTTCGCTGGCGCCCGCCAGCTCGCGCGCGTCGAGCCGGCGGCGATCGGCCAGCCGCCGCATCAGCGTGGCATCGCGGCCCGCGGCGCGCCAGGCCTCGCCGTTGATGAAGACATGGCGTCGATCGTGCAGCATGCGGGTGCGCGCGTCCAGCACCAGCGACTGCAGCCCGTGCGGCGCCGGGCCCGGCTCGAACCAGACATTCGGCTTGGGCTCGGTGAGGTATTCGCCCAGCGCACGGTCGAGAGCGGAGGGGTCGCTCAACGCGGCGGCGAGCGCCTCGCGTGCGAATTCGGCCAGCCCTTCGGGGATGGCCCCGGGCGCGTCCGTCGCCCCCTTCCCCGCGTCGCGATAGATGCGGGCACGGCTGCCCTCCTCCGCGGCTTCGTCCGCGATGCGCTGCAACAGTTCGCGGGCGAGCTCGTTGCGCGCCGGCGCGCGGAAGCCGATGGAATAGGTCTGGCAGTCGCCACCGACAGCCACGCCGTCGTGTGCATAGCGCGGCGGCAGGTAGAGCATGTCACCCGGCTCCAGCACGAACTCCTGTTCGGCCTGGAAGTTGGCGAGGATCTTCAGCGGCACGCCGTCCTGCAATTGCAGGTCGCGCTGGCGGCCGATGCGCCACCGGCGCTTTCCCTGCGCCTGCAGCAGGAACACGTCGTAGCTGTCGAAGTGCGGGCCGACGCCTCCGCCCTCGCTCGCGTAGCTGATCATCAGGTCGTCGAGACGCGCCGCGGGGATGAAGTCGAAGCGATGCAGCAGTGCATGCGCACGCTCGTCATGGAGGTCCACGCCCTGCACCAGCAGCGACCAGCCCGGCTGCTTGAGCGGCGGCAGCGCTCTGCGCGCGAAGGGCCCGCGTTGCAGCCGCCAGCCGCGGCGCGCATCCTGCGCGACCAGCCGCGACTCCACCTCGTCCCGGCCCGCCAGCGCGAACAACTCGGCGGGAGCGATCAGGGGGCCGAACGCCGGGATGGCCTGGCGCACGAGCAGAGGCTTTTTCTGCCAGTGCCGGCGCATGAATTGGTCGGGGGTGAGGCCGCCGAGCAGCGGAAGGGGGCGGTGGATGGGCATCGGAACTGCGACAATTCTCCTATGGAAATCACATCCCACTGCGTCGTCGCGCTGACCTGGACCTTGAAGGACACGCTGGGCGACGAACTGGACCGCCTGGAGGAGCCCGTCGAATTCCTGGTGGGAGGCAGGGACCTGCTCGCCAAGATCGAGGAGGCGCTGCAAGGCCACGAGCCCGGCGACCTGGTGGACCTGCACCTGGAGCCCGAGGACGCTTTCGGGGACTACGACGAACAGCTGGTGTTCCTGGAGCCGCGCGACGTGCTGCCCAAGGACCTGGAGGAAGGCCTGACGTTCGAGGGGCTACCGCCGGGAGCGACCAGCAAGGACGCTCCGCAGAACGTGATCTACACCGTGACCGAGATCTACCCGGACCACGTGGTGCTGGATGGCAACCACCCGCTGGCCGGCATCGCGCTGCGCCTGCACCTCAAGGTGGAAGGCGTGCGCGAGGCCACCGAGGAAGAGGCCGATGCCGGAACGCTCGGCATGGGCTTCTTCCGGATCGATTGACGCTTACCCGCGATAGATGACGCCGTTGTCCACGCGGACGCGGTCGCCCACGCGCAGGTCACCGGTGGCCGGCACTTCGTACGTGCGCATCAGGCCCTGGTCGGACTGCATGGTGATGCGGTAGCCCGCCTGCGTCACGACACCGGCCTGGTTGTGGGCGATGGTGTTGCCCACCGCTGCGCCGGCGACGCCGCCGAGCACCGTGGCGGCGGCGCGGCCGCCGCCCGAGCCGAACTGGTTGCCGATCAGCGCGCCGGCCACGCCGCCGACGATGGCGCCCAGCGGATTGGGCGGACGCCGATAGACGCTGCCGACCGGGATGTATTCGATGTTGACGATGCGGCCGAACTCGGTGCCGGCGACGGGAGCGGAGGCCATCGGATAAGGAGCGGGCGCATAGCCGGGACCGGAAGTGTGGACCGGATACGGGGCACAGGCGGCAAGCATCGCGGCGGCGGCGCCGCCGCTCACGATGGCAGCCAGGCGGGACAGTTGGGGCATGGAAATTCTCCTTGGTTCGATGACGGGTCGCCACTGCGGCGCGGCCCTGTACAGCTCATTGGAGCCATGGAGGAGCACGCGCGCACGCAGGCAATCGCGCAGCTTCCTGTAGGAGGCAGGTCGACAGCGTGTCGGAACCGGCCCACGCCGGCGCCGGATCAGCTCTTTCCTGTCGAGCCGTACCCGCCGGCGCCCCGCTGGGTGGCCGGGAAGTCGCTGACCACGTTGAAGGTGGCCTGCTGCACCGGCACGATGACGAGCTGCGCCAGCCGCTCCATCGGCTGCAGCGTGAACGCCGTGTCGCTGCGGTTCCAGGCGCTCACCATCAGCTGCCCCTGGTAGTCGCTGTCGATCAGCCCCACCAGGTTGCCGAGCACGATGCCGTGCTTGTGGCCGAGCCCGGAGCGCGGGAGGATCAAGGCGGCGTAGCCCGGATCCTTCAGCCAGATCGCAATGCCCGTGGGCACGAGTTGCCATGCGTTGGGCTCCAGCGTGAGCGGCGCCTCCAGGCAGGCGCGCAGGTCCAGCCCGGCGCTCCCGGGCGTGGCGTACGCGGGCAACTGGTCCGCCATGCGCGGATCGAGGATCTTGACGTCGACTTGCATCGTTGGGATTTTCAGCGGGGAAGGCGTTGCGCGATCTCGGCGACCAGCCGCCGGGCGCATTCGATCTTGGAGGCGCGGGGCAGCTCCTGCACGCCCTGGGCGTCGACCAGCAGCATCTGGTTGTCGTCCTGGCCGAAGGTGAGCGGGCCGATGTTGCCCACCAGCAGGGGGATGCCCTTGCGCTCGCGCTTGGCGGTGGCGTGCTTCACCAGGTCGTGGCTCTCCGCCGCGAAGCCGACGCAGAACAGCGCGCCGCTCTTCGCCCTTTCGGTGCGCGCGACGGTGGCGAGGATGTCCGGGTTCTCGACGAACGCCAGCGTCGGCGCGGCGCCGGAGCCGTCCTTCTTGATCTTCTGGTCCGAATGCGTGGCGGGCCGCCAGTCGGCGACGGCGGCGGTGGCCACGAACACGTCTGCGCGGACGGTTTCCTTTTCCGTCGCAGCGAGCATCTCGCGGGCCGACTTCACGTCGATGCGGCGCACGCCGCGCGGGGTAGGCAGGTGCACCGGCCCCGCGACGAGCACGACGTCGGCACCGGCTTCGCGCGCGGCGCGGGCGATGGCGAATCCCATCTTGCCGGAGGAATGGTTGGTGATGCCGCGGATCGGGTCCATCGCCTCGAAGGTGGGGCCGGCAGTGACGACGACCTTCCTGCCGGCCAGCGATTTCGGATGGAGGAACGCGACCAGGTCTTCCAGCAGCTCGTGCGGCTCCAGCATGCGGCCGTCGCCCGTTTCCCCGCATGCCTGGAAGCCGCTGCCCACCCCGAGGATGGTGGCGCCGTCGTCGGACAGCTGCTTCATGTTGCGCTGCGTCGCGGGGTGCGCCCACATCTCGCGGTTCATGGCCGGCGCGATCAGCAGCGGCACCTTGTCGGCGGGACGCGCCAGGCACATCAGCGACAGCAGTTCGTCGGCGCGGCCGTGCACCAGCTTGGCCAGGAAGTCGGCGCTGCACGGCGCGATGAGGATCGCGTCCGACTGCCGCGACAGGTTGATGTGCGGCATGTTGTTCGGCTCGCGCGCATCCCACTGCGAGGTGTACACCGGGCGTCCGGACAACGCCTGCATGGTGACCGGCGTGATGAACTGTTCGCTGGCCTCGGTCATCACCACCTGCACCGTGGCGCCCTCTTTCACGAGCCCCCGGCACAGCTCCGCCGCCTTGTAGCAAGCGATGCCCCCGGTGAGCCCGAGGACGATGTGCTTGCCGGCGAGGTCGTTCATGGGGCGGAGTGTAATTTGTCCGTCGTCATCCCCGCCCCTCCACCCCCCGTCATCCCCGCGGAGGCGGGGATGACGGGCTTCCCTGTCCCTTTCCCATTGTCTCTGCGACATCTCATCGAAGCCTGGAGGCTGCTCCCGGCGGATGCGGCATTTCCGCACACTCGCAACCCTTCGACGTGCCCGGCCGAGGCCTTTCCTTATAATCTCGCTTTACCACCTCCCCGGGAGCGCACCTCCCGACCTGACATGACCAAATTCGTCTTCGTCACCGGCGGTGTGGTGTCCTCCCTCGGCAAGGGAATCGCCTCAGCCTCCCTCG
>JAJNBO010000212.1 GCA_021156245.1 Ramlibacter sp.
CCGGCTGCCGTCGACGGCGCGCACCTTGTGGGCGCCGACACCCTGCGGCGTGCCGCCCGCAGGCACCGCCGTCCACAGCGCGCCGCGATAGCGCACCGTTGCCGTGTTGTCGGCTGCCCAGGCCTCCACCTGCACCGGCTCCCCCGCGTCGAAGTCGAGGTTGCTCCCCATGCCGGCGCCGGCTTGTCCGCGTCCGCGCAGGAAATGCCAGGCCACGACCGCGCCGCCACCGACGAGGGCGGCGGCGACTATCTGCAGCGGCATCGAAGCGCCGGCATGCGCGGCAAGCGCCCCGGCCACCAGGCCGACGGCGAGCATCAGCAGGTAGAAGGTGCCCGTCAACAGTTCCGCGGCCACGGCCGCACCGGCGAGCAGCCACCACAGAGTCGAGTCAGCCATAAGTCCCCTTTGGCGGGAATGTAGGCGAAATCGGGACGCCGGCCCATGAGCCTGCCCCGGATTTCATACACTTCGCCCCTTTGCCGCCTTTTTCGCCCTGGACCGCCTGCCCATGAAGTTCCGTTTCCCCATCGTCATCATCGACGAAGACTACCGCTCGGAGAACACCTCCGGCCTGGGCATCCGCGCCCTGGCGCAGGCGATCGAGGCCGAAGGCTCCGAGGTGCTGGGCGTCACCAGCTACGGCGACCTGTCGCAGTTCGCGCAGCAGCAAAGCCGCGCCAGCGCCTTCATCCTGTCCATCGACGACGAGGAATTCACGCCCGGCCCCGACCTGGACCCCGCGGTGGTCAGCCTGCGCAGCTTCATCTCGGAGGTGCGCCGCAAGAACCCGGACGTGCCGATCTACGTCTATGGCGAGACCAAGACCTCGCAGCACCTGCCCAACGACATCCTGCGGGAGCTCCACGGCTTCATCCACATGTACGAGGACACGCCGGAGTTCATGGCGCGCCACATCCTGCGGGAAGCCCGTTCCTATCTCGAAGGGATCCAGCCGCCGTTCTTCAAGGCGCTGCTGGACTACGCAGAAGACGGGTCCTACTCCTGGCATTGCCCCGGGCATTCCGGCGGCGTCGCCTTCCTGAAGAGCCCGGTCGGCCAGATGTTCCACCAGTTCTTCGGCGAGAACATGCTGCGGGCGGACGTCTGCAATGCGGTGGACGAGCTGGGGCAACTGCTCGATCACACCGGCCCGGTGGCGGCAAGCGAGCGCAACGCGGCCCGCATCTTCAACGCCGACCACTGCTTCTTCGTCACCAACGGCACCAGCACGTCCAACAAGATGGTCTGGCACCACGAGGTGGCGCCGGGCGACGTGGTGGTGGTGGACCGCAACTGCCACAAGTCCATCCTGCATTCGATCATCATGACCGGGGCCATCCCGGTCTTCCTGAAGCCGACGCGCAACCACTTCGGCATCATCGGACCGATCCCGCAGAGCGAGTTCACGCCCGAGGCGATCCAGGCCAAGATCAAGGCCAACCCGCTGCTGGCCGGCGTGGACCCGGAGGCGGTCAAGCCGCGCATCCTGACGCTCACGCAGTCCACCTACGACGGCGTCCTGTACAACACCGAGACCATCAAGAACATGCTGGATGGCTACGTGGAGGCGCTGCACTTCGACGAAGCCTGGCTGCCCCACGCGTGCTTCCATCCCTTCTACGGCAGCTTCCATGCCATGGGCAAGAAGCGGGCGCGGCCGCAGAAGTCGCTGGTGTACTCCACCCAGTCCATCCACAAGCTGCTGGCCGGCATCAGCCAGGCCAGCCACGTGCTGGTGCAGGACGCGGAGGAGAACAAGCTGGACCGCCACCTCTTCAACGAGGCGTTCCTGATGCACACCTCCACCAGCCCGCAGTACGCCATCATCGCCAGCTGCGACGTGGCGGCGGCCATGATGGAGCCGCCCGGCGGCACTGCCCTGGTGGAAGAGTCGATCATGGAAGCCCTCGACTTCCGCCGCGCCATGCGCAAGGTGGAAAAGGAATACGGCAAGGACTGGTGGTTCAAGGTCTGGGGCCCCGACAAGCTGGTGGACGAGGGCATCGGCCGCGCCGACGACTGGATCATCAAGGGCGAGGCGCGCACCGCCAAGTGGCACGGTTTCGGCAACCTGGCCGAAGGCTTCAACATGCTGGACCCGATCAAGTCCACCATCGTCACGCCCGGCCTCGACCTGAACGGCAAGTTCGCCAAGACCGGCATCCCGGCCTCGATCGTCACCAAGTTCCTGGCGGAGCATGGCGTGATCGTGGAGAAGACCGGCCTCTACAGCTTCTTCATCCTGTTCACCATCGGCATCACCAAGGGCCGCTGGAACACGCTGCTGTCCGCGCTGCAGCAGTTCAAGGACGACTACGAGAAGAACCAGCCGATGTGGCGGATCCTCCCGGAGTTCTGCCAGCGCTTCCCGCGCTACGAACGCATGGGCCTGCGGGACCTGTGCCAGTACGTGCACGAGCTGTACGCCAAGTACGATATCGCGCGGCTGTCCACGGAGATCTACCTGAGCGACCTGCAGCCGGCCATGAAGCCGAGCGACGCCTTCGCCCACATCGCGCACCGCAAGACGGAGCGGGTCGAGATCGACGAACTGGAAGGGCGCATCACCACGGCCCTGATCACCCCGTACCCGCCGGGCATCCCGCTGCTGATCCCGGGCGAGGTGTTCAACAAGAAGATCGTGGACTACCTGAAGTTCGCCCGCGCCTTCAACCTGGAGTGCCCGGGTTTCGAGACGGACATTCACGGCCTGGTGTCCGAGGTGGACGACAGCGGCAAGGTCCGCTACTTCGCGGACTGCGTGGAGCGGTAGGGCAGGGGCTCGGGCCCCGCGGCCTCACTCCTCGATGGCGATGGCGGTGTGGCTGAAGCCGCCGTCCACGTAGGTGATCTCCGCCGTCACGCCGCCCGCGAGGTCGCTCAGGAGGAAGGCGGCCACGTTGCCGACGTCCTCGATCGTCACGTTGCGGCGGATCGGCGAGACGTCCGCCACCACCTTCAGCAGCTTGCTGAAATCCTTGATGCCGGAGGCGGCCAGGGTCTTGATGGGCCCGGCGCTGATGCCGTTCACCCGGACGCCCTTGGGACCCAGCGACCCCGCCAGGTAGCGGACCGAGGCTTCCAGCGAGGCCTTCGCCAGCCCCATCGTGTTGTAGTTCGGGACGATGCGGTCCGAGCCCAGGTAGGTGAGGGTCAGCAGGGCCGATTTGTCATTCAGGTACGGCAGGGCCGCCTTCGCCATCGCCGGGAAGCTGTAGGCGCTGATGTCATGGGCGATGCGGAACGATTCGCGCGAGAGCCCCTCCAAGAAGTCGCCGGCGATTGCTTCGCGCGGCGCGAACCCGATGCTGTGGACGAAGCCGTCGATCTTCGGCCAGGTGGCCGACAGGTCCCGGAACAGCTTATCGATCTGGGCGTCGTCGCCGACGTCGCAGTCGAACACCAGGCTGGAATTGAAGTCCGCCGCGAACTCCGTGATCCGGTCCTTGAAGCGCTCGCCGACGTAGCTGAAGGCGAGTTCGGCGCCTTGCGCATGGCACGCCTTGGCGATGCCGTAGGCGATCGACCGGTTCGACAGCACGCCGGTGATCAACAATTTCTTTCCAGACAGGAAGCCCATGGAACTCTCGCAAGTAAAAACTCGGCAGAATTGTCGCATGCGAGGTTTGCTTCTACTGCTGGCCTGGGCCGCGGCCCCGGCCGCCTGGGCCGCCCATGGGTACGCGCTCTGGGGCGACCTGAAGTACCCGGCCGGTTTTTCGAACTTCTCCTATGTGAATCCGCAGGCCCCCAAGGGTGGGGAATTGCGCCTGGTGAGCAACCTGCGGTATTCCACTTTCGACAAGTACAACCCGTTCACGATCAAGGGCTCGCCCCCCGCATACCTGTCGGCGCTGATGTTCGACAGCCTGCTGGCCGGTGCCGCCGACGAGGTCGGCGCAGCCTACGGACTCCTGGCGGAAGACGTCGAAGTGCCGCCGGACGGGCTCTCGGCAACGTTCCGGCTGCGCCGCGACGCGCGCTTCCACAATGGCGACCCGGTCCTTGCCGCGGACGTGAAGCATTCCTTCGACACGCTGCTCGGCCCGCATACGTCGCCCGCGTACAAGACGGTGCTGGAAGATCTGGTCGCGGTCGACCTGGTCGATGAGCGCACGGTACGTTTCCGGTTCAAGCGCAAGAACCGGGAGATGCCGCTCACGGTGGGCGGCCTTCCCATCTTCAGCCGCAAGTGGGGCATGGAGAACGGCAAGGCGAAGTCGTTCGACCAGGTGGTGATGGAAGTCCCCATCGGCAGCGGCCCCTACAAGATCGGGCCGGTCCGTTTCGGCAAGGACATCACTTACGTCCGGGACCCCGATTACTGGGCGCGCAACGTGAACGTGCGCCGTGGAACGTCCAACTTCGACCGGATCACGGTCAAGATCTACACGGATCCGACCGCGCGGCTGGAAGCGCTGAAGGCGGGCGAGTTCGACCTGATGCGCATCAACGTCTCGCGCGACTGGGCGCGCCAGATGACGGGCCGGAAGTTCAACTCCGGAGAACTGGCCAAGGGGGAGTTCCGCCACCGGCTGCCCGCGGGATTCCAGAGCTACATCCTGAACACGCGCAATCCGAAGCTCAAGGACCCGCGTGTCCGCGAAGCTCTCGCCCTGGCCATGGACTTCGAGTACATGAACCGCCAGCTGTTCTACAACTCCTACCAGCGCGTGCAGGGCCTGTTTGGCAACACCGATTGCAAGTCCCAGGGCACGCCGGGTCCCGAAGAGCTCGCGTTGCTGGAGCCACTGCGCGGCAAGGTCCCGGACGCGGTCTTCGGTCCTGCCTATGAGCCGCCGCGCACGGACGGTTCCTCTTCACTCCGTGCCAACCTGCGAAAGGCGGCCGAACTCCTCAAACAGGCGGGCTGGGAAGTGCGGGACGGAGCGCTTCGCAATGCCAAGGACGAACCCCTGGTGCTGGAATACCTCGATAGCCAGGAAAGCGGCGCGCGCGTCATGACGCCCTGGATGAGGAACCTGGGCAAGCTCGGGGTCACGCTGAACTACCGGCCGGTGGACTTCGCCCTCTACCAGCAGCGCTTGCAGAAGAAGGAATTCGAGATCATCTCGCTGAACATTCTGGGCACCCACACGCCGGGCCAGGATTACGTCGACCTGTTCGGCAGCAAGGCCGCCGACATCGAGGACTCCGGCAACTACACCGGCATCAAGAGCCCCGCCGTGGACGAACTCCTGCGGCGCATGACGAGCGCCGAGAGCAAGGCGGAATTGCTGCCCGCCTGCCGCGCGCTCGAGCGCGTCATCATGCACTCGCACATCCTCATCCCCCAGTGGACCGCCGGCACGCACCGGATGGTCTACAACGCCTGGCGGCTGCAGCCCACGCCGGCCATGCCTCCGTACAGCCAGGGCGAAGGCTGGGTGATCGACACCTGGTGGTCACGCTCC
>JAJNBO010000556.1 GCA_021156245.1 Ramlibacter sp.
GTCGCCGCCCTGCTCGGCGGCGGACTGGTCTGGTGGCTGGCGCGGCGCTGGCCGGCGCAGCGGGAGGCGCTGATCGGCCTGGTCTACGTGGCCGGCGCCAGCGCCTCGGTGGTCGGCGCGGCTTTCCATCCGCACGGACGCGAACAGCTCACTGCGCTGCTGGCAGCCGACGTGCTATGGGTGCGCTGGTCTTCGACCGCGCTGCTTGCAGCGGGTGCGATCGCGGTAGCTGCCCTCGCCGGACGTGGCGGCGACAGGCTCGGCCGCGACGCACTGTTCTACCCGGTGTTCGCGCTCGCGCTCAGCATCGCCGTCCCCGCGCTCGGCCTCTACCTGGTCTTCGCATTGCTGATCGCACCGGCGCTATGGACGCGGCGCGGGCGCAGGCTTGGACACGCAGTGGCGCTGTCGGTGTTCGCGTGCCTGGCTGGACTGGGCCTCTCGTGGGCGCTGGATTGGCCGAGCGGCGCAAGCGTTGCGCTGCTGCTCTGCTGTCTCGGGCTCGCCGCCGCACTCGCGCCCGCGCGCGACCATCTGCCGGGGCAGCCACACGCCTGAGCCGCAGCGCGGCGATCAGGCAGCGCGCAGGAACGCCTCCACGATCGCTGCCGAATGGCGGCTCGCCACGTCGTCGATGAAGCTGAGGAAGTCGCCATGGGCGGCGTCGTCGGCGCGATCGGAGATCGTGCGGATCGCCGCGAACGGCACGCCGTAGTCGCGGCAGACCTGCCCGAAAGCCGCGCCTTCCATTTCGACCGCCAGCACGTCGGGCAATGCGCGCATCAATGCCTGGCTCTCCGCCGCGCTGGAGACGAAACGGTCGCCGCTGGCCACCAGCCCGCGGTGCAGCCGGGTCGACGGCAACGCCCGCTTCACGGCTGAGAGCAGCTCCTGCGTGAGCGCCGCATCCGTGCCAAAGCGGTCGGTGCCGTACAGCGGCACTTCGTAGCGCGGAAAGATCGGCGACGCATCCAGGTCGTGCTGCATGAAGGCGTCCGCCACCACCACGTCGCCGCGCTGCACGCCGCGCGCGATGCCGCCGGCCACGCCGGTGAACAGGATGCGATCGACCGCGAAACGCTCGACGAGCACCGTGGCCGTCGTCGCGGCGGCCACCTTGCCGATGCGCGACAGGACCGCCACGACTTCCTTTCCGTGCAGGTGGCCAACCCAGAAGTCCCGGCCCGCCGCCGCCTGCTTCTGCTCGTCCGGCAGCAGCGCCAGCACGGCGGAGAGCTCCTCGTGCATGGCGGAGACGATGGCGGTGCGCATGACGCATTGTCATTCCCGCGCCGGCGGGAATCCAGGGTCCCCCAAGAAAAAGCGGCCCTCGGGCCGCATTCTCGAAAGCTCTGGACCCCGCCTGCGCAGGGATGACAGGCCCTACTTCTTGTCCCGCAGTTCCCGCCGCAGGATCTTGCCCACCGGCGTCTTCGGCATTTCGGTGCGGAACTCGATCACCCGCGGGCCGAAGGATCCTTCTTCACGATCACCAGCTTGACGGCCTCGCCGGTCTTGTCGTCCGGCACGCCCACCACGGCGCACTCCATCACGCCCGGCATCAACGCCACGACGTCCTCGACCTCGTTCGGATACACGTTGAAGCCGGAGACCAGCACCATGTCCTTCTTGCGGTCGACGATCTTGAAGTAGCCGCGGGCGTCCATCACGCCGACGTCGCCGCTCTTGAAGTAGCCGTCGGCCGTCATGACCTTGGCCGTCTCGTCGGGGCGCTGCCAGTAGCCCGCCATCACCTGCGGGCCCTTGATCGCGATCTCGCCCCGCTCGCCGACGGGCACTTCGCGGCCGTCGTCGTCGATGCACTTCATCCAGGTGGACGGCAGCGGCACGCCGATCGTGCCGGTGTACTCGGTGCTGGTCACCGGATTGCAGCTGGCCGACGGCGAGGTCTCGGACAGGCCGTAGCCCTCGCAGATCGGGCA
This sequence comes from Ramlibacter sp., assembly GCA_021156245.1. Classification (GTDB taxonomy): domain Bacteria; phylum Pseudomonadota; class Gammaproteobacteria; order Burkholderiales; family Burkholderiaceae_C; genus Ramlibacter. Next base: position 1,944 of record JAJNBO010000556.1, read on the forward strand.
GCCCGTCTTCTCCAGCCACAGCTTGGCGACCGCACCTTGCACGGCCATGCCGCCGCCGACCGAGATCTTCAGGTTGGACCAGTCCACCTTGTTGAAGTCGGGGTGGTTGGCCAGGCCGTTGAACAGCGTGTTGACCGCCGGGAAGGTGTGGAACTTCTGCCTGGAAAGCTCCTTCAGCACCGCCGGCAGGTCGCGCGGATTCGGGATCAGGATCAGCTTCGCGCCCGTGCGCATCGACAGCATCATGCCGACCGTGAACGCGAAGATGTGGTACAGCGGCAGCGCGCAGACGCCAGCCGGCTGCTCGTTGGGCGCCAGCTTGTCGGTGGCGGGCTTGTTCCACGCCTCCGACTGCAGCACGTTGGCGATGACGTTGCGATGCAGCAGCACGGCGCCCTTGGAGACGCCGGTGGTGCCGCCGGTGTACTGCAGCACGGCGACGTCGTCCGGGCGGATCTCGGGCTTGCGCAGGGTGCCGCGCGTGCCGCGGTCGATCGCCTCCTTGAACTTCACGGCGCCCGGCAGGCTGTACGCCGGCACCATCTTCTTGACCTTGCGCACCACGTAGTTCACCAGCGCGCCCTTCAGACCGCCGAGCATGTCGCCCATGCTGGCCAGCACGATGTGCTTGACCGGCGTATTGGCGATGCACTGCTGCAGCGTGTTGGCGAAGTTCTCGATGATGACGATGGCCTTGGACCC
>JAJNBO010000213.1 GCA_021156245.1 Ramlibacter sp.
CATTGCCCTCGGCCAGGTCGGCTTCGTACTCGCGCAGCTCCAGGATTTCCATGCCGGCGAACGCCTCGCGCAGCAGCTCCGGCGTGTACATGTGCGACGCGATCGGGGGCCCGCCCGTGCGGTATTCCAGCTGCTTCGGCGTATAGCCTTGCAGCACCAGCGTGCCGCCCGGCTTGAGGCAGCGGGTGATGCCCTCGAAGATGCGCGCCCGCAGCGGCGGCGCGGCAAACTGGAAGAAGATCGCCGCGACACCGTCGTACAGGTTGTGCGGCCAGCGCAGCTCGACGATGTCGGCGACGGCGAAGTTCACCTTGACGCCGGTGATGCGCGCGAAGTCCCGCGCCTTGCGCACGCCCACTTCGGAGATGTCGAACGCGTCCACCGTGAGGCCGCGCTGGGCGAGCCACACGCTGTTGCGGCCTTCGCCGTCGGCGATGCTCAGCACGCGATGGCCCGCCTCCCACAGGTCCGCATGCTCCACCAGCCAGCCGTTCGGCTCGGTGCCGAACAGGTAGCCGCTCTCCGAGAAGCGGCGGTTCCAGGTGCCGGCCGGATCGTCGAAAGGCTGCGGGGAGGACGAGAGCACGTTCATGGCTTCATCTTAGGCACGCCCCGCGGGCGCAACCCTGAGGGAAACCCCTCCGGCGCAGGGAAACCCTGTCGGGGAGATGCCTACGCGGCCGCCAGGGAGTCCAGCGGCCAGCGCGGCTTGACGTCGAAGGCGTAGGTCACCCGCGCCTGCTCCACCCCGGCCTGCAGCCGCATGGCGGCCGCGAGCGCGATCATGGCGCCGTTGTCGGTGCACAGGGCCAGCTCCGGGTAGTGCACGCGCACGCCACGCTTGGCGCAGGCCGCATCGAGCTGGGCGCGCAGCCGGCGGTTGGCGCCCACGCCGCCCGCCACCACGATGCGCTGCAGCCCGCTGCCGTCCAGTGCCGCCAGCGACTTCCTCACCAGCACGTCCACGATCGCCGCTTCGGTGGACGCGGCCACGTCCGCCTTGCGCGCGTCGAGCGCGTCCCCGAGCTTGTTCACCTGCGTCAGCACGGCGGTCTTCAGCCCGGCGAACGAGAAGTCGAGGTCGCCGCTGTGCAGCAGGGGCCGCGGCAGCTTGAAGGCCGCGGGGTCGCCCTGCTCCGCCAGCCGTGAGAGCGCCGGGCCGCCGGGATAGCCCAGGCCGAGCAGCTTGGCCGACTTGTCGAAGGCTTCGCCGGCGGCATCGTCGATGGTTTCGCCGAGGATCCGGTAGCTGCCGACGCCCTCCACCTGCATCAGCTGCGTATGGCCGCCGGACACCAGCAGCGCGATGAAGGGAAACTGCGGCGGGTCCTTGCTGAGGAAAGGCGACAGCAGGTGGCCTTCGAGGTGATGCACGCCGAGCACCGGCTTGCCGAGGGCGGCGCCCAGCGCGCAGGCCACGCCGGCGCCCACCAGCAGCGCGCCCGCCAGCCCGGGGCCTCGTGTGTATGCCACCACGTCCACATCGCGCAGGCCGCAGCCGGCCTCGGCGAGCACTTGCTCGGCAAGCGGGAGGACGCGGCGGATATGGTCGCGGCTCGCCAGCTCCGGCACCACGCCGCCATAGGCCTGGTGCATGTCGACCTGGCTGTGCAGCGCGTGCGCGCGCAGCACCGGGACCTGCGCCCCGGCGGTTTCGACCAGCGCCACGCCGGTCTCGTCGCAGGACGACTCGATGCCCAGAACGATCATGCAGCGAGTGTAGCGGCGGCCCATTTTCCCCACGGCGCGGCATGTTTGTTGCTGCATCGGTCCCGATGACTTCCGGATCCAGCTTCCTGCTCGCCGCGCGCCAGTGCGAGATCGCCGAACTCGAGGACCTCGCGCAGACCGGGGAACTGGTCGGCGCCATCGGCCGCTTCGTCCACGCGCTGCAGCGCGAGCGGGGCCTGTCGAACGTCTTCCTCAGCTCGCACGGCAGCCGCTTCGGCGAGCAGCGGGCGCAGCAGGTGGCGGACTGCCGGCAGGCGGAGCAGCAGGTGCGCGCCCAGTTCGACCGCCTCGACACCGCGTCCAGCCGTGTCCGCAATGGCGCGCGCCTGTTCAGCCGGGTGGCCGTGGTGCTGCACGGGCTCGATGGCCTGCCGCAGCTGCGCGACCGGGTCGCGGCGCGGCAGCTCACCACGCGCGAAGCCACGGCCGCCTTCGTGCGGCTGATCGCCGGCCTGCTGGCGGTGGTGTTCGAGGCCGCCGACAGCGCGACCGATCCCGAAGTCTCCCGCGCGCTGGTCGCGATGTTCAACTTCATGCAGGGCAAGGAATTCGCCGGCCAGGAGCGCGCGTTCGGCGCGGGCGCATTCGCTGCCGGCGGCATCGACGGGGCTGGCCAGCAGCAATGGCGGCATCTCGTCGACTCGCAACAGGCCTGCTTCCAGGTCTTCTCGGAATTCGCGGGCCCGGAAGTACTGCGCGTCGACCAGGCCGGCCGCGATGCGACCTTGCTGGCCGAAGTGGAGCGGATGCGGCGCATGGCCTGCGCAGGCCGGCCGGGAGCGCTCGACGCCAATCTCAGCCAGCCCTGGTACGAGCTGTCGACCCGGCGCATCGATGCCATGCGCGCCGTGGAGGACGTGCTGGCCCTGCACCTGCGACACCTGTGCGAAGCGCGCATCGCCCAGGCACGCAGCGAACTGCGCGACCAGCGCGCCATGCTGCAGGCCCTGGCCAGCGGCGCGGCCTACCCGGAGGCCGAACCAGCCACCGCGTACGGGCCGCACCTGGAACGGTCCCTGCTCGGGATGTTGCAGGAGCAGTCCCGCCGGCTGCAGGCGATGGGCGACGAGCTCGACGCGGTGCGCGCCACGCTCAACGAGCGCAAGGCGGTGGAGCGCGCCAAGGGCCTGTTGATGGCGCATCGGCAGATGAGCGAAGACGAGGCGTACAAGGCGCTGCGCCGGATGGCCATGAATCAGAACCGCCGGCTGGTGGACGTCGCCGAAGCCGTGCTGTCGCTGGCGGAGGTGCTGCCGGGGCGGCGATAGGTGCACTGCTGCGGTGCACAAGAAGAGTGCGCGGCGCACGTCTTTCGTCATTCCCGCGCAGGCGGGACTCCCGCTTTCGCTGCCCTTGAAAGCCCTGGATCCCCGCCTTCGCGGGGATGACGGGAGAGGCGCGGGGATGACGGGAGGGGCGCGGGGATGACGATTCTCCTGGCACGGTCCCTGCATAACCCTCTCGAGATCGGGCGCCAACGGCGGCGCGCGAACCCCCACACACGGACAACGGCGTCCCTCCCTGCGTGCAAGAGCACGAGCACGCAGCGCGATGGACGCCGTTTTCTTTTCCCTTTCGCAACCTTGGAGCACACGATGCACAGCAAATCCAACCCGGTCACCCGCCGTTCCGTCCTGCAGGGCGCGGCAGCCCTCGGGGGCGCAGGCCTCGCCGGAGCGCTTCCCGGCATCGTGATGGCGCAGGGCTCGGCGCTGGAGACCAGGGCCGCCAAGCTGGGCTTCATCGCGCTGACCGACGCCGCGCCGCTGTTCGTGGCCGACGAGAAGGGCTTCTTCAAGAAGCACGGCATGACGGAAGTCGAGGTGCTGAAGCAGTCGTCCTGGGGCGCCACGCGCGACAACCTGGTGCTCGGCTCCAGGAGCAACGGCATCGACGGCGCCCACATCCTCACGCCGATGCCTTACCTGATCACCACCGGAACGGTGACCGCCAACAACGTGCAAGTGCCCATCCAGATCCTGGCGCGCCTGAACCTGGGTGGCCAGTGCATCTCCGTGGCCAGCGAATACAAGGAGCTCAAGGTCGGCCTGGACAACAGGGAATTCAGGAAGGCCCTGCTCGCCAAGCGCGTGAAAACCGGCAAGCCGGTCAGCGCGGCGATGACCTTCCCCGGCGGCACGCACGACATGTGGATGCGCTACTGGATGGCGGCAGGCGGCGTGGACCCCAACCGCGACATCAACACCATCGTGGTGCCGCCGGCGCAGATGGTGGCCAACATGAAGGTGGGCAGCATGGACACGTTCTGCGTGTGCGAGCCCTGGAACCGCCAGCTGATCAACCAGAAGATCGGCTACACGGCGCTGACCACCAGCGAGCTGTGGATGAACCATCCCGAGAAGGCCTTCGCCATGCGCGCCGACTACGTGCAGGCGAACCCGAACGCCACCAAGGCATTGCTCAAGGCGGTGATGGAAGCGCAGATGTGGTGCGAAGACCCGAAGAACCGCGCGGAGGTGGCGGAGATCTGCTCGCGCCGGCGCTGGATCAGCGCCCCGGTCGAAGACGTGATCGACCGCGTCAAGGGCGACTTCGACTACGGCACCGGCCGCGTCGAGGCCAACAGCAAGTTCCAGATGCGGTTCTGGAAGGACCAGGCGTCGTACCCGTTCCAGAGCCACGACCTCTGGTTCCTCACCGAGAACCAGCGCTGGGGCTACCTGCCGCCGAACCTGGACACCAAGGCGCTGATCGCCAAGGTGAACCGCGAAGACCTGTGGCGCGCGGCGGCCAGGGAGCTGGGCGTCGCAGCGAAGGACATCCCGGCCTCCACGTCGCGCGGCGTAGAGAAGTTCTTCGACGGCAAGGTGTTCGACCCGGCCAACCCGAAGAAGTACCTCGACTCGCTCGAGATCAAGTACATCAAGGCGGCGTGAGGTGAGTGACATGGCGAACACCGAAGCTGTCATGCCGGGCGTGACCCGGCATCCATCGATGCGGGCGAGCAGCCATGGATCCCGGATCAAGTCCGGGATGACATCCATGGTCAGGAACTTCATGACCCACGTCCTCCCGCCCCTGGTCGTCATCGGCCTGTTCGTGCTGGTCTGGCAGATGCTGGGCTCGCGGCCCGGCGCGTCGCTGCCGGCGCCCACCAAGGTGATCCAGGACACCTGGGACCTCATCGCCCACCCGTGGTACGACCGCGGCGGCAACGACGTCGGCATCGCCTGGCAATTGCTCGCCAGCCTGAAACGCGTGGCCTACGGCTACTCGCTGGCGGTGCTGGCGGGCGTGAGCCTCGGCGTGCTGGTGGGCCAGTCCACCTGGGCGCTGCGCGGCCTCGACCCGCTGTTCCAGGTGCTGCGCACCGTGCCGCCGCTCGCGTGGCTGCCGATCTCGCTGGCCGGCTTCCGCGACGGCCACCCCTCCGCCATCTTCGTGATCTTCATCACCTCGATCTGGCCGATCATCATCAACACGTCCATCGGCATCCGCAACATCCCCGAGGACTACCGCAACGTCGCCAAGGTCATCCGCCTCAACGGCCTGGAGTACTTCCTCAAGATCATGCTGCCGGCGGCTGCGCCCTTCATCTTCTCGGGGCTGCGCATCGGCGTCGGCCTGTCGTGGCTGGCGATCATCGCCGCGGAGATGCTGATCGGCGGCGT
>JAJNBO010000214.1 GCA_021156245.1 Ramlibacter sp.
CGTCGCCACCCTGCTTTCGGCGCGCCTGCGACAGGACGCCGCGGGCATCGCGCACGCAGCTCCGTGGCTGCAGAGCGCCGGCGCCGACGTGGATGACCATACCTTCGCCATCTTCGCGGGCCGCCGCGAGCAGGTCGCGCATGCGCTGAAGTCCCTTAGCGTGGGCGGCATGCAGGAAGTCGGCGCGGTGTTCGCGTCGCCGCGCGAAGCGCAGCTCTATCGCGACGACCTGCAGCGCAGCGCCGCCGGCCTGAAGTTGCGGCTGGCGACCTGGACGGGCGACGGCGACCTGGCGCGCCTCGGACAACGCCTGGGCCCCGCGACCCCGGCGGTGCTGCTCTTCATCGGCGGAACGCCCGAACTCGTTCAACTGACACAGGGCCTCGATCGCCAGGCGCGCCAGCGCTACGTCGTTGCCATGGCGGACGTCAACCTGCAGACCGTTGCGCAGATGGGCGGAGGCCGCACCACGCCGGTGATCGCGACGCAAGCCGTTCCCATGGTGAGCGCCGCGCTGCCCGTGGTGCGGCGCTACCGCGAGGTCCTCGCTCGCCTGTTCGACGAACCACCGGTGGCGCTGAGCCTCGCCGGCTTCATCGCCGCGCAGTACACGTACGAAGTGCTCAACGACATCGACGGGGCAGTGACGCGCGCCAGCGCCCTCGCGGCGTTCCAGCGGCGGCGAGAGGTCGACGTAGGCGGGTTTCGCGTCCGTCTGGAAGGGCCGAACCGCGGCGCCGCGTTCGTGACGCAGTCCATGCTGACGGCGGACGGCAGGGTGGTCGGCTGACACCCACCGGCTGCAAGGCCGGTGCTATGCTGGCCCGAACCCATCGCCCTCATGCAAGACGGTACCCTGCTCGCCGCGGTCGACCTCGGCTCCAACAGCTTCCGGCTCGAAATCGGCCGGCTGGACTTCGGGCAGGTCCGACGCGTCGAGTACCTCAAGGAAACGGTGCGCCAGGGCAATGGCCTGGACGAAGCGCGCAACCTGACGCCCGAAGCCATGGAGCGCGGCTGGGCCTGCCTCGCGCGATTCTCGGAGCGGCTGTCCGGCTTCGACGCACGCCAGGTGCGCGCCGTCGCCACGCAGACGCTGCGCGAGGCGCGCAACCGCGACATCTTCATCGCCCGCGCGCAGCAGATCCTGGGCTTCCCCATCGACGTGATCTCCGGCCGCGAGGAAGCGCGCCTGATCTACCAGGGCGTCGCGCACCTGCTGCCGCAGTCGGATGAACGCCGGCTGGTGGTGGACATCGGCGGCCGCTCCACGGAACTGATCCTCGGCCGCCAGTACCAGGCCGACGTGATGGAGAGCTACCGGGTGGGCAGCGTCGCATGGTCCACGCGGTATTTCTCCGATGGCCAGTTCACCGAAGCGGCGTTCGAGCGCGCCGGCATCGCGGCGCAGGCCGTCCTGGACGAGGCCCTGACCGCCTATGCGCGCGGGCGCTGGGACGTGGCTTACGGCTCCTCCGGCACGATCGGCGCAGTGGCCGACATCCTGCTGGCCAGCGGCCAGTCGGATGGCACGATCACCCGCGATGCGCTGGACTGGCTGCAAGGCGAGCTGCTGCAGGCACGCAGCGCGGACCGCGTTCGCCTGCCGGGATTGAAGGACGACCGGCGTCCCGTCATCGGCGGCGGCTTCACGGTGCTGCGCGCCGTGTTCGACCTGCTTGCCATCGACGCGATGCAACCGGCGCAAGGCGCGCTGCGGCATGGCGTGCTGTACGACATGCTGGACCGGGAGCACGCCGAGACGGACATGCGCACCACTTCGGTCGAGAGGCTCGCCGCGAAATTCGAGGCGGACCCGGCGCAGGGCGATCGGGTCGGGCGGGTGGCGTCCCGGCTGTTCCGCGGCCTTGGCGCGAAGCTCCCGCCGGAGGAGTTGCAGCGGCAGGAGCGCACGCTCGCCTGGGCCGCGCGGCTGCACGAGATCGGCACGCTCATCTCGCACAGCGACGCGCACAAGCATGGCGCCTACATCCTGGAGCACGCGGATGCGCCCGGCTTCGCGCAAGGCGAACTGCACCACCTGGGCCTGTTGGTGCTGGGGCATCGCGGCAAGCTGCGCAAGCTCGAAGCCGACTTCAGCGACACCGTCTTCGTCCAGCAGCTGGCCTGCCTGCGCCTGGCGGTGATCCTGTGCCACGCGCGGCGCGAGCCCGACCTGCAGGGCCTGAAACTGATCTCCGGGGCGCGGGCCTTCTCCCTGCAGATCTCCAGCGACTGGGCCGCCGCCTGGCCGCAGTCGGCGCACCTCCTGCGGGAAGAAGCGCTGGCGTGGCAGAAAACGCCCTGGACGCTGTCGGTTCACTGAATCCTGACGCGCCGCGGTAGATGGAAATCGCAAGTTCCGGTAGTGTCCCGGCTCGAACAAGGAGCAGAGGATCCATGGCTACAGCAACCAGGGCGGCGCGCACGGCGCCCGCGAAGCGCACCACCCCCGCGAAAAAGCAGGCGGCACCCGCCGCGGCCGCAGGCCAGGCGAAGGCCGTCCAGGCCACCACGAAAGCCGGCAAGGCGGCCGCGAGCCCCAAGGCGAAGAAGCCGAAGCTCGTGCGCGACAGCTTCACCATCCCGAAGACAGAGTACGCCGTGCTCGAGGAACTGAAGGCGCGCGCGGCCCGGCTCGGCCGGCCCGCGAAGAAGAGCGAAGTGCTGCGTGCGGGCGTGCAGGCGCTCGCCGCAATGGCCGATGCCGCATTCCTCGCCACCGTCGACAAGCTCGCGCCTGCCAGGCCCGCCAAGGCCTAGACGGTTTCCGGCGACTGCACGGCCCACAGGACCGTCTGTTCGGAGCCGTCGCGCTCCCGCGTGCGCAGCCACCAGACGGCGCCCTTGCGGACGGCGCAGTTGCCAACGGGAATGCGAAGCAGCTGTGCAAGCGTTTCGCCCAGCGCCGGCTGGTGGCCGACCAGCATCACGGGATGACGCGAGTCCGGCCACTGGGCTGCCTCGAGCAGCTGTGCGGGCGTGGCGCCCGGCGCCAGGCTGTCACGCAGCTTGAACTTGCGCCCGAGTGCCAGCGCGGTCTGTTCGCACCGAAGCGCGGGGCTGCTCAACACGCGCGTGCCTTCCGGCAGGCGCCGGTCCAGCCATGCGCCGACGCGCGCCGCCTGCTTCTCGCCACGCGAGGTGAGCGCGCGGTCCAGATCGGCCAGCCCGTCGTGCTCGTCCTCCGCCTCCGCATGCCGCCAGAAGATCAGGTCCATGGGCGCTCCTCGGCATCGCCGGGCGGAGCCGCATAACGTTGCATCAGCGCCGCCTGCGCGCCGGCGGCGCGGGGATCCTGCGCATGGCGCGCACGGCGGTACGTCCCGTCGGGCTGCAGGTCCCAGGCGTCCCGCTCGTCGTGCAGGCTGGCAAGCAGGCATTCGTCGATGACGCGCTGGCGCAGCTGGGGGTCGGTGACGGGCCACGCCAGTTCCACCCGGCGCAGCATGTTCCGGTTCATCCAGTCCGCGCTGGACAGGTACAGCTGTTCCTCCTGCCCCGCGCGGAAATAGAACACGCGCGAATGCTCGAGGAAGCGGCCGACGATCGAGCGCACCCGGATGTTGTCGGTCAGGCCCGGTCGGTTCGCGGGCAGCATGCACGCGCCACGGACGATCAGGTCGATGCGCGCACCGCGCCGGCCGGCGCGCACCAGCGCCTCGATCAGCGGCTCGTCGGTCAGGGCATTCAGCTTCAGCACGATGCGCGCATCCAGCCCCCCCGCGGCGGCCATGCCCACGAGGTCGATGTGCTCGATCAGCTTGCGGTGCAGGTGGAATGGGGCGATCCAGAGCTGGTGCAGGCGCGGCAGGCGGCTCTGGCTGGCCAGGTGCACGAAGAGCTGTTCGACGTCCGAGGTCAGGTGCGGGTCGGCCGTGAGCTGGCTGATGTCGGTGTACAGGCGGGCGGTCCGGGCGTTGTAGTTCCCCGTGGACAGGTGCGCATAGCGGACCAGCCCCCTGCCCTCGCGCCGCGTGACCAGCAGCATCTTCGCGTGCGTCTTCAGGCCCACGACGCCGTACACGACCTGCGCGCCGACGGCCTCCAGGCCCTCGGCCCAGTTGATGTTCGCTTCCTCGTCGTAGCGGGCCTTCAGCTCCACCACCGCGGTCACTTCCTTCCCGCGCAGGACGGCTTCGCGCAGCAGTTCCATCATGGCGGAGTCACTGCCGGTGCGATAGATCGTCTGCTTGATCGCCAGGACGTCCGGGTCGTGCACCGCCTCGCGCAGGAAGGCCAGCACGCCTTCATAGCTTTCGTAGGGGTGGTGGATCAGCACGGCCTGCTTCTTCAGCTGCTCGAAGATGGGGCGCCCGGGGACCAGGCCTCGCGGATAGGTCGGCGCGTACGCCGGGAACAGCAGCTTCGGCGCATCGACGAGGTCGATCATCTGCTGCAGGCGCGCCAGGTTCACGGGGCCGTGCACCCGGTACAACGCGGCGGAAGGCAGCCCGAACTGCGTCAGCAGGAAAGTGGAGAGATGCTCGGAACACCCTGCGGACACTTCCAGCCGCGTCGCCTGGCCGTAGTGGCGCTGCTGCAGCCCCAGCCGCAACGCGGTCCGCAGGTTGCGCACCTCTTCCTCCCCGACGGCCACGTCCGAATGCCGCGTGACGCGGAACTGCGAGAACTGGCCCACGTCCCGGCCGGGGAACAACAGGTCGAGGTGCGCCCGGATCACGCTGGAGAGGGAGACGAACAACTGCTTCCTGCGGCCGTTGATCGCGGATGGCATGGGAATCAGGCGCGGCAGCACGCGGGGGACCTTGACGATGGCGATCTCGTTCTCGCGGCCGAAAGCATCCTTGCCGCCGAGCCGGACGATGAAGTTCAGCGACTTGTTCGCCACCTGCGGGAAGGGGTGGGCCGGGTCGAGGCCTTGCGGGATCAGCAGCGGCCGGACTTCCCGCTCGAAGTAATCGTGCACCCAGGCCTTCTGCTTCGCGGTGCGCTCACCGTGCGACACGATGGCGATGCCGTGCTTCGCAAACGCCGGCATCAGGGCATCGTTGTACAGCGTGTACTGCCGCTCCACCAGCCGGTGCGCGGCCCTGGACAAAGCCTCGAAACTGGACGGGGTGTAGGGCCCCTTGTGCTCGCCCGCCAGCGCCCCGGACAGGTGGTTGACGGCGCGCACCTCGAAGAATTCGTCGAGGTTGGAGGAAACGATCGTGAGGAACCGCAGCCGCTCCAGCAGGGGAACGTCTGCGCGCTGCGCCCAGTCCAGCACCCGCTCGTTGAAAGCCAGGATGCTGTGGTCGCGATCGAGGAGGGAGAGCGCGGGCGGGCCGCCGTCGCACATGGGAATCAGGCAGGTGACAGGAACGCGACAGTGTTGCCGCGGCTCATGACAG
>JAJNBO010000215.1 GCA_021156245.1 Ramlibacter sp.
AGCACCTGCAGCTGCTCATGCACGACCGCGTCGGTCGTGATGCCGCCGTTGATGCCGATGACGAGCCGCGGAAACTCCTGCTTGAGCCGCTGCACCAGCCCGTACCGCAGCGGAGGGACCTCCCGATTTTCCTTGGGGGACAAGCCTTTCAGCCACGCGTTGCGGGCATGGACCATGAAGACACCGCATCCGGCGTCGGCCACGGTCCCGACGAAGTCCCGCACGAAGCCGTAGCTCTCGACCTTGTCGATGCCGATCCGGTGCTTCACCGTGACCGGCACGTCCACCACGTCGACCATGGCCTTCACGCAGTCCGCCACCAGCGCGGGCTCCGCCATGAGGCAGGCGCCGAACGAACCGCGCTGCACGCGCTCGCTCGGACACCCGCAATTGAGGTTGATTTCGTCATAGCCCCATTGCGCGCCCAGCTTGGCGGCATGCGCCAGGTCGGCCCGCTCGCTGCCGCCGAGCTGCAGGGCCACCGGGTGTTCGGTTTCGTCGAAGTCGAGGTGCCGCGGCACGTCTCCATGCAGCAGCGCGCCAGTGGTCACCATCTCGGTGTACAGGCGCGTGCGGCGGCTCAGCAGGCGATGGAAGTAGCGGCAATGGCGATCCGTCCAGTCCATCATCGGGGCGACGCTCATGCGCCAGCCCGTGTCTCGATGCTCCATCCCGACATTTTCACCCAGCTGCGCATGCCGGCGCGCCGCCCGGGGAATGGAGGCATCAGGTCCGCTTCGAACGCGGCGCGCCAGCCCTGGGGAGGGCGTTGATGGGGATCCGCAAGTAGGCCACGCCGTTGTCATCCGCCGGGGGCATCCGCCCCGCGCGCACGTTCACCTGGATCGATGGCAGGATGAGGGTTGGCACCTCGAGCGTGGCATCGCGGGCGTTCCGCATGGCGACGAAGCCCTCCTCCGTGACCCCTTCGCGCACGTGGATGTTGTTGGCGCGCTGTTCGGCGACCGTGGTCTCCCACTTCGCCTCGCGACCCGTCGGCGGGTAGTCGTGGCACACGTACATGCGCGTCTGCGGCGGCAGCGCCAGCAGGCGGCGGATCGACCGGTACAGCGTTGCTGCGTCGCCGCCGGGGAAGTCGGCGCGCGCAGTGCCGACGTCCGGCATGAACAGCGTGTCGCCCACGAAGACGCTGTCTTCGATGAGATATGCCATGTCGGCAGGCGTGTGGCCGGGCACGAGCACGGCCCTGGCCTCGACCTCGCCGATGCGGAAATTCTCACCGTCCTTGAACAAATGGTCGAACTGGCTGCCGTCGGGCAGGAAGCTGCGCTCCAGGTTGTAGAGCTTCTTGAAGGTCGCCTGCACTTCCCGGATGTTCTCGCCGATGGCGATACGGCCACCGACGTGCTCCTGCATGTAGCGGGCGGCCGAAAGGTGATCGGCGTGGGCATGCGTCTCCAGGATCCACTCGACCTTCAGGCCCTCGTTCCGGACGTATGCGAGCACCTGATCGGCGGCCTTGGTGTCGGTGTGGCCCGACTTGAAGTCGTAGTCGAGCACCGGGTCGATGACCGCCGCGGCCAGGGTGGCGTTGTCCGATACCACGTACGAAACCGTCCACGTGGAACGGTCGAAGAAGGCCTGGGTGGTGGTGCGTCCGCGCATTGCGTCCCTTCAGCGGCCGCTGTCGACCAGCAGCCGGCGATCCCCTAGAACTCGAGGTCGTCCTTGATGACCGCGACACCCGCACGGGCGCAGGCTTCGTCGGCTTCCCCGCCAGGCGCTCCCGACACGCCGATGCTGCCGACCAGGGAACCGGCAGCCTCGATCGGCAGGCCGCCGCCGATGGCGACCACGCGGGGCAACTGGCGGATCCCGGAGGATGCTTCCGTGGCCTGGGTGGCACGCGCGAAGGCCAGGGTGTCCATTCTGAAGGTCAGTGCGGTATAGGCCTTGTTCACCGCGGTTTCCGGCGTGTGCGGACCGGCGAGGCGATCCCGCAGCATCACCAGCGGGTGGCCCGCGCGGTCGCTGACCGCCACCGCGACCTGATAGCCCGCGCGGTTGCAGCTTTGCAGGGCCGCCTGGGCTGCCCGCAACGCGGCTTCCGGCGTGATCGACTTCATGGCAAAGGTGGCTTGCTGCTGCGCCGGGGCGCCGCCACAGAGGGCCGTCGCGACGAGCCCGCACCCCAGCATTCTTGCTGCCCGCATCCTCATCTCACCTCCTCATGCGTCGAAGCCGGGATTGGGCAATGCGCCCGTCACCTTCGGCAGGTTCGGCTTGCGTGCAGCCACCTTGCCGCCGCGCGCCTTGAGCCATTGCTCGACCAGTTCCCACACGGGCTTGTTGCCGGCCCTTGCCGCCTCCTCGGCGACAGGCGCCCAGCCGGCAACCTTGTAGGTCCGGGACGGCTCGATCGGCTTTCCGTTCAGGCGCATGTCGCCAATGCGCCGTCCCATCGCGCCGACAGGGTCGATCGCATACTGCAGCCCGCCCACGCGAACCATGTCGCCCCCCTGCTGGTAGTAGGGGTCCGGGTTGAACAGGTTGTCCGCGACGTCCTCGAGGACCGTCTTGATCATCTCGCCCGACATGTCCGTGACGGTGGCATAGGAATACGTGGTCGCCGTCATGTCCATGAGCCACTCGCGCGTGATCTCCTGGCCCGCGAGCAGCGAGGTGCCCCAGCGGAAGCCCGGCGAGAACGCGATCTCCGCGCCCTGTACGTCCATCAATGCATCGAGCAAGAGCTGGTCCCCGGAGCCGTTGAAGTTTCCGCGGCGGTACAGCGTGCCTTCGGTGATGGCCAGCCTCTCGGCCAGCCTCGCCTCGTACGGCGCCCGGACCCTCGTGATCAGCGCTTCCATTCCCGGGTCGGGAGGCAGCATGTTCGAGAACACGGGCAGCAGGCGATAGCGGAAATCCACCACCCGCCTGTCCTTCACCTCCAGGTCCATGACCCCCAGGAACTTGCCATTGGAGCCCGCGTTCGTCACCAGGGTCTTGCCGTTCCTGTTCGAGATGACGGAGGCCACCGGCATGCCATCGTGCGTGTGGCCGCCGAGGATGGCATCGATGCCGGTGACGCGGCTCGCCATCTTCAGGTCGACATCCATGCCGTTGTGGCTCAGCACCACGACGACCTGCGCGCCCTTGCCGCGCGCCTCGTCGACCATCTTCTGCATGTTCTGGTCCTGGATGCCGAACTCCCAGTCGGCCACCAGGTAGCGAGGGTTCGCGATCGGCGTGTAGGGAAAGGCCTGGCCGATGATGGCCACGGGCACGCCGTTGATCTCGCGGATCACATAAGGCCTGAAGACGGGATCTCCAAAATCGTTGGTCTTCACGTTCTGCGCAACGAAGTCGACCTTGCCCGCGAAATCCTTGTCGATGATTTCCTTGACGCGGTCCATGCCCAGGGTGAATTCCCAGTGCCCCGTCATGACGTCGACGCCCAGCAGCTTGCAGGCTTCGACCATGTCCTGCCCCCGGGTCCACAGGGCAGTGCCGGAACCTTGCCAGGTGTCGCCGCCGTCGAGGAGCAATGCGCCCGGGCGGCTGGCTTTCATGCGCTTCACCAGCGTGGCCAGGTGGGCGAAGCCACCCACCTTGCCGTACCGGCGGGCCGCGTGCTCGAAATCCAGGTAGGTGAGCGCGTGGGCCTCGGCGGTGCCGGGTGGCACCCCGGCCGCCTTGAGCAGGCTCTCGCCGACGAGGTGGGGCAGCCGGCCTCTCATGTCGGCGACCCCGAGATTCACGCTGGGCTCGCGGAAGTAGACCGGCTTGAGTTGCGCGTGGCAGTCGGTGAAGTGCAGGAACGACACGTTGCCGAACGCAGGCACGTCGTAGAGTGCACCCGAAGCCGTGGCCGCATCGGCCGAAGCCCAGCGGCCCAGGCCCATGCCCGCCACGGAGGCGGCGCCCATCACCTGCAGGAAGTCGCGCTTGGAAAGATTCATGGTCGGGAGACGGTGCGTGGCCGCAGGCCGGACGTGGAGAGAGGGCCCCGGCGCAAACCCGGGCCGAGCAAGCGCGTGGCTACTTGTTGACGGGCGACGCCGGGTCGAGCAGCAGCGCCATGATGTGCTTGATCTGCTGCTCGGTCAGGTTGCCCATGTGGCCTGAACGCGGCATGTTGGAACAGGCGTTGTAGGCCTTCGCGTTCCAGATCTTTCCCCACGTGTATTCCACGATCGGCTTGGCCGCGGCGCTGTTGGGATCCGTCACGCCACGCAGCTTGCCGTAGTGGTAGAGGCTGGGGCCGATCGTTCCGAAGGAGATTTCCTCCTTGGTGATCTGGTGGCAGTTGTAGCAATTGCCGCCGTTGGCGGCGTTCGCCGCATCGGTCCAGGTCAGGCCGCGCCCGCTCTGCGCGATCTGCTCGCCCTGCTTCCAGTCGCCCAGGAACTTGCCGTCGCCGGGCCACTTGACGGTCTTGAGGTTGGCCTCCTCGATGCGCTTGGCGGTCGCAGGGTCCAGCGGCTTTCCGGCCACGTCGGCTGCGTTGCACGCCTGCAGCGTCTCGTCGATCGCGGTGACGCGTTCGATCTTGGCGATGCCCTGCGACCGGAACCCGGTGCGCACCATCTCGGCGGCGACCTTGTCGGCATCCGCGGCCGGCGAACCGACCGCGGCGCATCCCACGACGACAGCGACGGCGGAAAGTGTGAGGACGATGGCGGGAGTCTTCTTCATGCCTGCTCCTTGTTCAGCGCTTGATGGCGGGGGCGATGGATTTCGATCCCTTGGAGTTCACGCCCAGGTATGTGGACAGGGCCGTGAGAGCATCGCTGCCGAACTCGGGATAGGGGAAGCGCTGTTGCCGGTAGCAATCGTTCAGGCGCAACTGCATGCTCCACATCTGTCCGTTCGAGACTCGGTAAGCGGGCCAGGCCGCGAAGCCGACCCCGTCTCCGGGGTTTTTCGTCAGGTTGGGCAGGTCTTGCAGGCGGATGCGCTTGCCGTCCTCGCCGTGGCAGGACGCGCACGAGAAGTCGTGCGTGCCTCCCCGCATGAAGAACAGGCGCTTGCCCGCTTCATAGAACGTGCGCTCCTGCGCATGGGCCTGCGGGAGGTTGAACGGCATGCCCTTGGATTCGGCCGCTAGCCACGTGGCGAGAGCAGTCACGTTGGCCATTTCGCCCCTGCCGAACGGCGTCTTCGAAATCTCGGCGGCGTTGAAACCCTGCAGGCGTTCCATGCAGGTGACGAGGCGGGTCTCCAGGTCCTGCACCTTCCCCGTGTCAGCGAAATAGCGGGGAAGCTCCACAAAGACGCCCTTGACCACGCCGGGACCCTTGCCCAGGTCGCACGCCTCGAGCGAAGCGTTCTTCGGCCCGCGCTTCTGCTTCCACAGTCC
>JAJNBO010000216.1 GCA_021156245.1 Ramlibacter sp.
CGCCACCAGCACGTCCTGCTCGCCGCAATTCAGCGCGAGGGACAACGCCAGGCGCGCCAGCTCGGGCTTGTTGTTCTGCTCGCTCAGGTGCGCGGCCATCACCTGCTTCAGGCGGCCGGATGCGTTGACCGACTGCGCCAGCGCTGCCGCGGCGCTGTTGGCGAGATGGCCCCAGCCGCCGCCGACGCGCCGCTTCAGGAACGGCGGATACGAGCCTGCCGCGAGCATGTCCTCGTCATGGTTGCATTCGAGCAGCAGCGTGTCGCAGCCCGCCACCTCCTGTTGCACGTGCGCGCTGACATGCCCCAGGTCTGTGACCACGCCCAGGCGCGTGTCGCCGTCCGTGCACGTGAGCTGCAGCGGCTCGCGGGCGTCGTGCGGCACCGTGAACGGACGCACCTGCAAGCTGCCCACCTCGAACATCATTCCGTCGCTAGCGATGCGCAGCAGCCCGGCCAAGTCCGGCTGGCCTATGGCCGCGTACGTGCCCTCGCTCATGTAGACCGGAATGCGCTCGCGCAGCGCGAGCTGGCGCGCGCAGCCGATGTGGTCGCCGTGCTCGTGGGTGATGAAGATCGCATCCACCTGGTCGGCCAGCATGCCCGCGGCGCGCAGGCGCTTGTCGAGCTCGCGGATGCCGAAGCCGCAGTCCACCAGCAGGTGCGCGACTTGCGTGCCGCAGCGCGCCTGGACCACCGTGGCGTTCCCCGAACTGCCACTGCCCAGGCTCTTGAACCGGATCACCGCTACTTCAGGTCGTCGGCGATCACCTGCACGATGCGCTGGGCGTTCTGCGACGTCTCCGGCGTGCCGTTGGCGTTGAGCACCGACACCGTGGTGGTCGTGCCCTCGCTCTTCAGGTTGATGCGGAATTTCAGCGGCTGCTCGGCGGCCTCGGCCCGGCTGAACAGGCGGCCCAGGAAGCCGGGCTCCTTCTTGTCGGGGTTCGGCGGCACGTAGCGCACGAAGTACGTGCCCTGGCTGCGGTCGCGGTCCTCGACGGTGAAACCGGTGCGGTCCAGCGCCAGGCCGACGCGGCGCCAGGCGCGGTCGAAGCCTTCGTCGATGACGACCACCGGCACGTTGTTGACTGCGGCCACGCGCGAGATCGGGCGGTCCGACGCGACCGTCGCCGCGGCTTGCGCCTGCGCTTGCGGCGCGCCCAGGCGCACCATCAGGCGGCGCAGGAATTCGGCTTCCAGTTCCGGGTCGGCGGGACGTGGCTGCCAGGTGGTCTGGTCCTTCTGGACGTTGCTGTACACCTCCAGCATGCCGCGGTGGCTGATGAAGATCTCGGTGCCGCCATTGGCCGAGCGCTCCAGGCGCGTGCGGTACTTGTCGCGCTCGGCGCTCGAGTAAGCGGAGTCGAGCAGCTTGCCCAGCGACCGGCGGATGAAGTCCTGCGGGATGGCGGCCCGGTTCTCGGCCCAGTCCGTTTCCATGATGCCGAGGTTCGGCTGGTCCATCGCCAGCAGGAACCCGCTTTCCTGCCAGAAGTCGCGGATCGGGCCCCAGAGCTGGTCGGGCGCGCGGTTGACGACCAGCCAACGGGAGTTGCCGGCGCGCTCGATGCGCACGTCCCCAACGGCCGTGGCAGCCGTGGGCAGGTTGGTCACGGCCTGGCCGACCTGGTAGCTGTTGGCGGAGACGGCGCCGCCGGAGACGACGTAACGCGAGTCGCGGGACAGTTGCGTCAGGTCGGGCGGCACCTCGAGCGAAGGGCCCTTGGTGGCGCTCTTGTAATCGATGCGGTCGCCCTCCAGCACCGAGCAGGCGGACAGCGCGGCCGCCACGGTGAGCAGGCCGAACTTGGCGATCAACTTCATGAAAACCCCTCTTGGATTCGTTGCGCTCACGCCAGCAGGCCCGCGGCGCGCAGGGCGCCTTCGACCACGGGCTCGTGCGTCGGGGTGAGCGGTGTCATCGGCAGGCGCAGCGCGCCTCCCATGAGCCCCATGCGGGCCATGGCCCACTTCACGGGGATCGGGTTCGCCTCGACGAACAGGTGCTTGTGCAGCGGCATCAGCTTGCGCTGGATCTCCATGGCGCGCTTCGCGTCGCCGGCGACGGCCGCCACGCACAACTCGTGCATCAGGCGCGGGGCCACGTTGGCCGTCACGCTGATGTTGCCCTGGCCGCCGCACAGCATGAGCGCCACGGCGGTGGGGTCGTCCCCGGAATAGATCGCGAAGCTCTTGGGCACGTCGCGGATCAGCCACTGCGCGCGCTCGATGTTGCCCGTCGCCTCCTTGATGCCGACGATGCCGGGCACCTCGGCCAGGCGCAGCACGGTCTCGTGCAGCATGTCGCCCACGGTGCGGCCGGGCACGTTGTACAGCACGGTCGGCAGGTCACCCGTCGCCTCGGCGATCGCCTTGAAGTGGCGGTACATGCCTTCCTGCGTCGGCTTGTTGTAATAGGGCACGACCTGCAGCTGGCAGTCTGCGCCGACCTTCTGCGCATACTTGGCGAGCTCGATGGCCTCGACGGTGGAGTTCGCGCCGCAGCCGGCCATGATGGGCACGCGGCCGCGCGCCTGTTCGACGGACACGCGGATGATCTCGCGGTGCTCCTCGACGTCCACGGTGGGCGACTCGCCGGTGGTGCCGACCACGCCGATGCAGTCCGTGCCTTCCTGGATGTGCCAGTCGACGAGCTTGCGCAGCGCCGCGTAGTCGACGCTGCCGTCGTCGTGCATCGGCGTCACGAGGGCGACGATGCTGCCTGTAATCGGTGTCATGGGGTTCTTCCCGGGGAATAGGCGATTCTAACTAGAGCGCGTGACGGGGCGGCACCGGGTCGGACCCGGGCCGCACGGCGGCGATGCGCTGCACGAAGCGCGGGGGCGCGTCGAGGAAGCCGTCCTCGAAGGCGACGGTGCGAAGCTCTGCATAGGCGCGCAGCAATTCACCGGGCGCCAGCAGGAAGTCCGCACGCGAGGGCTTGCCCACCGTCTCGTTGCCTTGCGCGAAGGTCTCGTGCAGCAGCACGCCTCCGATGGCGACGCTCTGCGCGATGCGCCCGAACAGGGGTCGCCACAGGTAGTTGGTGACGATGACGGCGGCGAATTGCCGTTCCCCCAGCGGCCAGGGTCCGTTCTCGATGTCCGCTTCGATCGTCTCCGCGATGCCGGCCAGGGTGCCGAGCGCGGCAGCGTCGCGATCGACCGCGGTCACGCGGTGCCCGCGCTCCGCGAACCAGCGCGCATGACGGCCGCCGCCGCAGGCGAGGTCCAGCACCGCGCCGCCGGCGGGCACCAGGTGAGTCCAGCGCACGATCCACGGGGACGGAGTGGACGTGCCGTGCATGCTAGTGTCCTGTCCCACCGATTCCTGCACTCTCGTTCGGATGATTGCGGGGATGATCGGCGGGTGACCAGAGGGGGTCAAGACTGGGCGTCTTGACTTCCTCTGCGCGCACGCCGAGGGCCCCGCAGGCGCCGAACCCTTCGGGCTGCCCCGAATCGGGCCGCATGCTGCGTTGCGTCCACGGGTCAAGCCGGCCAGGCTTGACCCGCGTACGCGCCTTGCCTGCGGCCCGATTCGGGGCAGCGAGAGCGCAGGAATCGGCGGGACAGGACACTATTGGAAGCACGCCCACATCATGTCGGCCAGCGCCACCATCATTTCAGGACGTGCGTAGAGCGTGAAGACGGCCACCAGCACCACGGTGGCTGCCGCGAAGACGAGGGCCTTCTTCGTGCGCGTGCTCATCTCAGGCAGGTTGCGGCGTGCCGCGCGCGATCGGCGCCTCGCGTACCGGCAAGTTCACCAGCGCGGCGAACACGCCAAGGGCGATGGCCAGGTACCAGACGACGTCGTAGCTGCCCGTGCGGTCGTAGAGCACGCCGCCGAGCCACACGCCCAGGAACGAGCCGATCTGGTGGCTGAAGAACACGAATCCCCCGAGCATCGACAGGTGCGCCACCCCGAAGATCTGGGCGACGGTGGCATTGGTGGGCGGCACGGTCGACAGCCACAGCAGCCCCATGACGGCGGAGAAGATGTACACCGACAGCGGCGACAGCGGCGCCCACAGGAAGATGGCGATGACGATGGCGCGACCGAGGTAGATGGCCGCGAGGATCTTCCGCTTGGCGAGTTTCTGCCCGAGCGCGCCCGCGATGTAGGTGCCGAACACGTTGAACAGCCCGATGAGGCCCAGGGCGTAGCTGGCGACCTCGGGCGACAGCCCCTTGTCCTTGAGGTAGCTGGGCATGTGGACGCCGATGAACACGACCTGGAAGCCGCAGACGAAATAGCCTGCCATGAGCAGCTGGAAGCTGCGGTAGCGGAAGGCTTCGCGCAGCGCCTGGGCGATGGTCTGTTCGCGCGCGGGTGGCTTGGTCCCGCCGGCGAAACCCGGCTCGCGCAGCCCGAAGGCCAGCGGCATGATCAGCAGCACCACCACGGACAGCACCAGCAGCGCCTGCTGCCAGCCCAGGCCGCGGATCAGGAAGCCTTCCACCGGCACCATCAGGAACTGGCCGAACGAGCCGGCGGCCGCCGCCACGCCCATTGCCCAGGATCGCTTGGCCGGGTCGAGCTGGCGGCCGATCACCCCATAGACCACCGCATAGGTGGTGCCGGCCTGCGCCGCGCCGATCAGGATGCCCGCGGTCAGCGCGAACGTCAGAGGCGTGGGCGACAGCGCCATGCCGGCCAGGCCCGCCGCATAGAGCAGCGCCCCGCCGATCAGCACCTTGAAGGCGCCGAAGCGGTCCGCCAGCATGCCGGCGAAGATGCCGATGAAGCCCCAGGCCAGGTTCTGGATGGCCAGGGCGAAGGAGAAGGTGCCGCGGTCCCAGCCCTGGGCCTGGGTGATGGGAAGCAGCCACAGGCCGAAACCGTGGCGGATGCCCATGGACAGGGTGACGATCATGGCGCCGCAGGCGAGCACCTGCGTCATCGAAAGCTTGCGGTCGGCGGTCAGCATGCGGGGAATGTACCGAGGCGCACGGCGTGCCGCTCGTCGCGACGCTGACAACCCCATTGATTTGTTTGTGGTGCATTGATGACGGCCAGGCATGAATCCGTTGAACTGGATGCGCATCCAGTGGAAAAATGGTCCGCGTCTACAATGCGCGACCCTATGGCCACGAAACCATCGTCCGAGTATTCCGAAGGTTCCATCCGGGTGCTGAAGGGGCTGGAGCCCGTCAAGCAGCGCCCGGGCATGTACACCCGCACCGACAACCCCCTGCACGTGCTGCAGGAGGTGGTGGACAACGCCGCCGACGAGGCGCTGGCCGGCCACGGCAAGCGCATCCGCGTCCTGCTGCACCCCGACGGCTCGGTGAGCATCGAGGACGACGGCCGCG
>JAJNBO010000217.1 GCA_021156245.1 Ramlibacter sp.
CTACTACAACCTGTCGAGCAAGGGCCGCAGCACCTGGGACGGCCTGAACACCGCCAAGCTGCCGATCGAAACGCAGCGGCACATCGCCAACGCGAGGCTTGGCGCACGCGAAGCCGCCGAGCTGGAAGTGCAACTGGCACAGCTGAAGTCCCGGATGAACAAGCCCGCGGTCATGACCGCCTCGTTCCGCAACAACGGCGGCTGAGGCTTCCCCGACCTCGGCCTCAGGCCAGGTCGTTCGCGCAGGGCAGGTGGATCGCGCCGTGGCGGACGGCGGTCGCGGCGCGCACCGCGCGCACCACGGCCAGCGCGGTCGCTTCGGCGGCCATCACCGCGAGCGTCATCATCCCGAGCGTGCGGCCGCTCTCGCCCGTTGCCAGCGCGAACAGCGCATCGCCGTCGGACAGCGTGTGCACGGGATTGATCGTGCGCGCCAGCCCGTCGTGGCCCATGGTCGCCAGCCGTCCTGCCTGCACCTTGGTCAGCACCGCGTCGGTCGCGATCACGCCGATGGTGGTGTTGCTGCCCGCGAGCATGGGCTTCGCTTCGTCGCCGCGCAGCAGCGCGCGGCGCGAGTCCAGCAGCTGCTTGCCGTCGGCGGTGCGCGCACCGGCGATCAGCGCGCCCGTGGCGGGATCGACCACGTCGCCCAGCGCGTTGCAGGCGATGATCGCGCCCACCGTCACGCCACCCACGCTCACGGACGCCGTCCCGATGCCGCCTTTCATGGCGCGGTCGTAGCCGAAGATCTTGCCGACCGCCGCGCCGGCCCCCGCGCCGACATTGCCTTCCTCCGGCGCCTGCCGCGACGCCGCCTGGCACGCGGCATAGCCGGCCGCCGCATCGGGGCGGATCGACGCGTTGCCCAGGGGCAGGTCGAACAGCACGGCGCCGGGGACGATCGGCAGGCGGGCCGGGCCCACCGTCAAGCCGACGCCTTGTTCATCCAGCCACCGCATCACGCCGGAGGCCGCGTCGAGCCCCCAGGCGCTCCCGCCGGCGAGCAGGATGCCGTGCACGCGCTCGACGACGTTGGCGGGATGCAGCAGGTCGGTCTCCCGCGTGCCGGGTGCGGCGCCCCGCACGTCGACGCCACCGACCGCGCTGCCGCGGGCGAGCACCACCGTGCAGCCCGTGGGCCGCCGTGCGTCCGTGAAGTGGCCGACCTCGATGCCGGCGACGTCCGTGATGGAGGAGCCCGCGTTCACTTGCGCGCCTCGATGCCGGTCACGATGTACTGACCGTCCCTGTCCTTGTCCGCGGTGAAGCGCACCTTGTCGCCTGCCTTGACCTTGTCGAGGAAGGCCTTGTCCGCGACGCCGAAGACCATCGTCATCGGCGGCATGTCGAGGTTGCGGATCTCGCCGTGCCTGAGCGTGATCTTGCCCTTGGACTTGTCGACCTTGCGCACTTCGGCTTCGGCTGTCGGGCCCGGCGTCCGGCCCGGCGCTGTCGACGTCTTGTGGTACGAAGCGTAGACCGTCGCGTTGCCCGACTTCTGCACCAGCAACACGTCGAACGGATCGCGGCGGCCGCCGTAGACGGGGCCGTCCATGCCGGGCGAGCCGACGGGCATGCCAGGCACCGACAGGCCGACTGCCTCCGGACGCGTCTTCAGCAGGCGCAGGATGTCGGCCGCGGGCACGTGCCCCTCGATCGCATATGCACCGACCAGCGCCGTGTGGCACGACCCGAGGTTGCGCGGGATGCCGAGTTTCGCGCGCATCGCTTCGTTGCCGGTGTCGTTGACCTTCACCGCGAAGCCGTTCTGCTCGAGGTGGCTCACCCAATCCTTGCAGCAGCCGCAGTTCGGGTCCTTCCACACTTCGACGAGCGTCCTGTCGGCCCTGCGCGCCGGCTGCGCCAGCATGGGAAGAGGAAGCGCCGCCAGCGCGGCCAACAAGGCGCGGCGGGTGGGGAGGCAGGCTTCGTGCATGAAGGGATTCACTTGGGATGGACCACGATGGTACCGAGCATGCCCGCCTCGAAATGGCCGGGGATGAGGCAGGCGAACTGGAAGGTGCCGGGCCGGTTGAAGTTCCAGGTGAGCTCGCCTGCCGCTCCTGGCCTCACGTGGGCCATGTACGGCTCGTCGTGCTCCATGCCCGGGAACTTCTGCATCAGCGCGGCGTGCTTTCGCAGCTCCTGCGGCGTGCCGATCACCAGCTCGTGCAGCACCTTGCCCGCATTGCGCACGACCAGCCGCACGGTCTCGCCCTGCCGCACCTCGATGCGGTCGGGCGTGAAGCGCATGTCGTCCCCCATCCGGATGGCGATGGTGCGGGCGCCGCGGGCGTCGCCGGCGACTCCCCAGGGCTTCTGCTCTTTCACCACCGTCGCAGGCTTGTTCCCGTGATGGCCGCCGTGGGCATGGGCAGCGCCCGCGAGTCCCAGGGCGGCCGCGAGCAGCAAGGTGCGCCGGTGCGTCACCGATGGCCCCCGCCATGCGGCCTGCCGGCCGCGTAGCCGCGCAGCTGCTGGTAGCGGTCCACCTGGGCCGGGGTGAGCAGGGCGGTCTGCCGCAGATGCGTTCGCAAGTGCGACGCGCGCAATTCGCCCTGCAGGCGTGCGATCTCCGCTGTCCAGCGGTCCACGTCGGCTTCGGACAGCGCGCGGGCGGCAAAGGCGCGATCCAGTGCGCGCTCGGCAGCCACCGCGCGTTCGCCCAGGGCGCGCGCTTGCGCCTTGTGCGCCTCCATCAGCGAGCGGGAGGCCGCGAGCTGCGACGGTGTCAGCGCCAGCGCCTGCGCGTGCTCCAGCACATGGGCGGGACCCGGGTAGCCGTTCAGCTCCGCGGCCAGCGCCATGCGCATCCCCTGCGCGTCGAGCAGGCTGCGGGTTTCCTCTTCGGACAGCGCCTTGATCTCACGGTCCTGCAAGCCCGCATAGGGCCCCGCAGCGCTGCCATGACCGCCATGCTGCGCCAGCGCGGGCGCGGCGGCGAGGAAGCCTGCACACAGGAAGAGGGTGGCTTTCGCGTTCATTCGTTTTCCTTTCGGTCCGGCTGGCTGGGCAGTCCGCATCCCCGGCCGGCGGCAGGACACGTCCTACAGCCGGTCCTCTGCATTCTCCGACAGTGCCCAATCGCTGGGCTTCCTACATTGGGAGCTTCCGCCGGCACTGGCCGGCATCCCGTTCCCCAACGACCCGCCGAGAGAGGAAAACCCATGAATGCCGAGACGACCACCCAGAACCCCTTCCCCACCAGCTCCGAAGCGGCCAGCAACGGCAGCAGCCTGAACGGCGACGCCAACCGCGTGCGCCGCATGGCCCAGAGCCTGCACGAGGCCGTGGATTCCCTCGAGCAGAAGTTCGGCACCGGCAGCGAGCGCATCATGGGCCTGCAGGAAGAGTACGGCAACATGGCTCGCGAGCAGGTGCGCGCCAATCCGCTCGCCGCGCTGGGCGCCGCGTTCGCCGCTGGTTTCATCATCGCCAAGATCCTGCGCTGAGTCCGGCGCTCACGCGCCTTTCGCCTCGAGTTCCCGCCGGGCCTGCCGCAGCACGCTGGCCCCGGCGGTGAGCGCCAGCACCGCCATCCCGGTCGCGACCAGCAGGTCGGGCCACGGAGTGCCGGTGCCCAGCACCCCCACCGCCGCCAGGAGCACGGCCACGTTGCCGATGGCGTCGTTGCGCGTGCACAGCCACACGCTGCGCATGTTCGCGTCACCCTCGCGGTACGCATAAAGCAGCGCGGCCACGGCCACGTTGGCCGCGAGCGCAAGCGTGCCGATCACCCCCATCGTCAGGGGCTGCGGTGGCTCGCCGTTCCACGCGCCCCACGCCGTGCGGGCGAGCACGGCCAGGCCGAACAGGATCATGCTGGCCGCCTTGAGCATGGCGGTGCGCGCACGGATCGCAGCGCCCATCGCGAGCACGGCGAGCGACAAGCCGTAGTTGGCCGCGTCTCCGAAGAAGTCGATCGCATCCGCCAGCAGCGACACGGAACCGGACGAGACGCCGCCGCCCACCTCCAGCAGGAACATCAGGGCGTTGACGACAAGCGCGATCCACAGCACGCGGCGGTACCCGGGCGGCGCCACGCCGTCGGGCAACTCGTGGTGATGGTGGCCATGGTCGTGGCCGTGGTGGTCGTGGCCCACGGTCAGCGGGGCGCGGCAGGGGCCGCAGGGGGCAGCGCGATCCCGCGCCGCTGCAGCACCTCGCGCAGGCGGTCCGGGTAATCCGTGATCAGGCCGTCCACGTTCCATCCGACGAGACGGTCCATGTCGGCGGGCTCGTTCACCGTCCACGGGACCACCGCCAGGCGCAGTGCATGCGCTTCGTCAACGAGCTCCTTCGTCAGCGCGCCTGCGTTCGGCGACCACGTGCCGCCACCCGCCGCCTTCACCAGGCGCGGCACGCTGCCATGCTCCGCCAGCCGGATGCCGGCGGTCCAGGCGCCATCCCGCACGTTGTCGTTGTTCGCGGTCTGGATCGTGAGGTACGCCGTCGGGATGTTGGGATCGAGCTGCTGCACGCGTTGCAGGCTGCGCCAGTCGAAGCTCTGGATGCTGACGCGCTCGCCCATCGCGCTGGTGCGGATGACGCGCAGCAGGGCCTCCACCATGGCTTCGACGCCGACCGTGTCGTCCGGACGGTTCGGATAGAGCTTCGTCTCGATGTTGAAGCGCACGTGGCCGGCCTTGCGGCCGCGCGCGAGTTCGAACACTTCCGCGAGCGTCGGGATGCGCGTGCCGTCCACGGCCTGCTGGCTGGAGAACGTGCGGGCGTACGGGGAGTCCGGCCGGATGCGGCCGACGTCGTAGCTTCGCAGCTGCGCGAGGGTGAGCGAGCGGATCAGCGGTCCGCGCGAGCCCTCCAGCCACTGGCCGCTGGCATCGCGCGTGAAGGCGGGATTGAGATAGGGATCGTGCGCGACGACCACCTCGCCATCGGCCGTGACGGCGATGTCGAGTTCCAGCGTCGAGACGCCGAGGTCCAGCGCGCGGGCAAAGGCGGGCAGGGTGTTCTCCGGGGCCAGGCCGCGGGCGCCGCGATGGCCCTGCAGGTCGAAGGCCAGGCAAACCTGGGCGGCCAGCAGCAGGGCGGCCGCGACCAGAGGGGGGAGCAAGCGACTTCTCATCGGCGCATTGTGCCGCGCGTCGCCTGCGCGACGGCGCGTGGGGCTTCCCCCCATGCCCCGGCCGTCCCCATTGGCTATCGTCTGCCCCTCAGGAGACTCCCGTTCCATGGATCGCCCGCATCACAAGTTCTGGCCCAAGCGCCTGCCGCACGCCCTCACCGTCCCCGCGACCTCCCTCTGGGACAACCTCGCGATCAGCGCCCGCCGCTATCCGGCCAATCATCTTCTTCGGCCGCAGCTACCCGTACGCCGAAGTGCAGCGCCAGGCCGAGCGCCTGGCCGCCCGGCTGCACGCCATCGGCGTGCGCAGGGGCGACCGCGTGCTGCTGGACATGCAGAATTGCCCGCAGCTGCTGATCGCGCATTTCGCGATCCTGCGCGCCAATGCCGTCGTGGTGCCGGTCAACCCGATGAACCGGGCCGAGGAGTTGAAGCACTACATCGTCGACCCGGATGCGAAGGTCGCGATCACGACGGGCGACCTCGCCCCGGAGATCGCGAAAGCCGACGCGCAGCTGCCGCCGGCCCAACGCCTGGCGCACCTGATCGTCACGCAGTTCACCGACGCCTTCGACGCGGACGCCACGGGCGCCGCCGACATGCCCGAAGCCTGGAAGCCGTGGCTGCTGACGCGGCATTCCCTGCCCGAGCTGGCCGACGGCCGCGTGATGGCGTGGACCGACGCGCTGGAGAACACGCTGCCGCTGCCGGAGCTCCAGGTGGGACAGGCCGACCTGGCCGTGCTGCCGTACACGAGCGGCACCACCGGGCACCCGAAAGGCTGCATGCATCCGCACCGCAGCCTCCTGCACAACGCCATGGCGGCCAGCGT
>JAJNBO010000218.1 GCA_021156245.1 Ramlibacter sp.
CGCCTTCCGAGTTCTCGATGACCTTGACGTTGTTGCCCTCCATGATGGCAACGCACGAGTTCGTCGTGCCGAGGTCGATGCCGATGATTTTTCCCATTTGTTTTCTCCTTGCCTGTTCGCCCTGAAGGGTGTGAATCAGTCTGTGGGGTAGTTGTGGATAACTGTTACGGATTCAAGGCCGGGCCGTCACTTGGGCGCAGCGACGGTGACGAGCGCGGGACGCAGCACGCGGTCGGCGATGACGTAGCCCTTTTGCAGCACGGAGACGACGGTGTTCGCCTCCTGCTCGGCGGGCACCACGGAGATGGCCTGGTGCTGGTGGGGGTCGAACCTGGCGCCCGCGGCGGGGTTGATCTCGATCACCTTGTTGCGTTCGAGAGCGGCTTTCAGCTGGCGCAGCGTGGCCTCGGCGCCTTCGCGGATCTGCTCGGACGTGGCGTTCTGGTGCGCGAGGCCGGCTTCGAGGCTGTCGCAGACGGGCAGCAGGCTGTCGGCAAAGCTTTCCAGGGCGTACTTGCGCGCCTTGGAGACCTCGTCTTCGGAGCGGCGGCGCACGTTCTGCATCTCGGCCTGGGCGCGCAGGAACTGGTCCATCAGTTCGGCGTTCTTGGCGCTCAGCGCGGCCACCTGGGTCTGCCAGTCCTGGTCGGCCGGGGTAGGGGCGGCGCCGGCGGCTTCCTCCGTGGCGCCGGCGGCATCCTGCGGCAGCTCGTTCTGGGTGGACGTGTCGTGGGACATGGGGAAAATGCTTGTTCTGTCGGGACGCGGGAGAGCTTGGGGCGCGGTAGCCCTTTTCAAGTGAAGGTCATCACTGCCAGCTAAATATTGTCTGCTGGGCAGGAGCTGGGGTTCGGCTGCGCGCTCACCGCCAGCCTACGGGGAGCCGCCGGGGTTCGCCATGCGAAACCCGGCTTACGGGAACATGGGCGACGCGGGGGTTCGCAGGCTGGCGGTGAGCGCGACAGCCGAACCCCGGCTCCGGATCAACGCGTCTCGATCAGCTCGACGTCGAACTTCAGCGTCGCATTCGGCGGGATCACGCCGCCCGCGCCGCGGGCCCCATAGCCCAGCTGCGGCGGGATCAGCAAGGTGCGCTTGCCGCCCACCTTCATGCCGGCGACGCCTTCGTCCCAGCCCTTGATCACCATGCCCGCGCCCAGCGAGAACTCGAACGGGTCGTTGCGGTCCCGGCTGGAATCGAACTTCGCACCCTGCACGCCGTTGTTGAACAGCCAGCCGGTGTAGTGCACGCGCACGTCCTGGCCGGCCTTGGCTTCCGGGCCACCGCCCACGAGTTCGTCTTCGTACTGCAGGCCGCTGGGGGTGGTGATCATCTGGTTCTTTCGAAAGGGGTTAGAGCAGGCCGCGGCGGGCGAGGTCGCGCATGAGCGCGGAGATGCCATAGCGCCAGGGCTCGACGCGGTCGGAGGTGTTGACGCGGTTGACGAGTGTACCGAGGCGGGGCGTGGAGATGGCGACCAGGTCGCCCACCGCATGCGTGAAGCCCTGGCCGGGACCGAAGCGGTCCTGCGTCGGCGCGAACATGGTGCCCAGGAAGAGCACCAGCCCGTCCGGATACTGGTGGTTCGGCCCGATGGCGTGCTGCACCAGCTCCAGCGGGTCGCGGCTGATCATCTTCAGGCTGCTGGCGCCGCGCATGTCGAAGCCTTCCGGCCCCAGCACGCGCATCGAAAGATCGGCGCTGCGCACGTCGGCGATGCCGAAGCTGCCGTCGAACAGGCGGATGAAGGGGCCGATCGCGCAGCTCGCGTTGTTGTCCTTGGCCTTGCCGAGCAGCAGGGCGGAACGGCCCTCGAAATCGCGCAGGTTGACGTCATTGCCGAGCGTGGCCCCGACCGTCTCGCCGCGGCTGTTGACCACCAGCACGATTTCCGGCTCGGGGTTGTTCCACTCGCTCTTGGGATGAATGCCGATCTCGGCGCCGGTGCCGACCGAGCTCATCGGCTGCGACTTGGTGAAGATCTCGGCGTCCGGCCCGATGCCGACCTCGAGGTACTGCGACCACAGGTTCTTGCCGACCAGCACCTGCTTGAGCTGCGCGGCCTCGGGCGAGCCCGGCCGCACCTTGGAGAGGTCGTCGCCGATCACGGCGACCACTTCCTTGCGCACCGATTCCGCGAGCGCGGGGTTGCCGCGCGCCTGCTCCTCGATCACGCGTTCCAGCATCGACGCGACGAAGGTCACGCCCGAAGCCTTGACGGCTTGCAGGTCGCACGGCGCCAGCAGCCAGGGCCGGTCCACCACCCGGGTGTCCGCGCTGCTGTTGGCGATGGCTTCCTTCACGGAGCCGATCGTCTTGCCCGCGTGCCCGCGCACCGCTGCGGCGGGGTTCGCCATTTCCAGCAACGCGCTGCTGGTCGGCGCGAGGCCCGAGAGGTCCACCAGCGCATCGCCTTCGACCTTGACCAGCACCGGGCCCTGGCCCTCGACCCACGCCCGCCCGACGAGTGTGGCTTGCTGCGCATCCGCGGGCAGCGTCGCGTTGAGGAAGTCTTGCATCAGCCCTGCTTTTTCCTTGCCTGCATGGCGACCCACTTGGCCGCGAAGGCCTGCAGGTCGTTGAGTCGCTTGAGCAGGTCGGCCCCGCTCGGAGTGACACTGTAGCCCGTGCCGTCATGCTGCATCAGCCCGGCCTCGCGCAGCTCCTTGATGCGGGTGTTCAGCGTGTTCGGCGTGATGCCGCCCACGCTGTCCTGCAGCAGGCGAAAGGTCTGCGGGTGGCCGTCGCGCAGCGCCCAGAGCACCCGGATGGCATACCGCGCTTCCAGCAGCGCAAGCAGCTGGAAGGTGGCGGCGGTCTCCTTGGAACTCATTCGGTCGGCACTCCTGCGCCGCCCTGTTTTCGGGGCGGGAGGCGCAGTGTACGGAATCGCCGCTACATAAACAATAGCATTCGTGACGCCGGTGCAACGCCCCGCAGGCGCCTAGCCCGGACGGTAGATCTTCTGGAGCAGGGCGATGAGGGTGCGCAGCTCCGAGGGCGACAGGCGGGCGCCGATGTTGGCCTCCAGCTCGGCCGCCTTCTTCTCGGCGTCGCGCACGAGTTTCTGTCCCGCAGGCGTCAGGTGCAGGCCCATGGCGCGACCGTCGCGTGGGTGCGGCTTGCGCGCGATCACTTCGCGCTTCTCCAGCCCGTTGACCAGCCCGACCAGGTTGGGCGGCAGGATGCCGAGCGCGCTGCACAGCTGCCGCGAGGTCACGCCGGGGTTGTGCGCGATCACCGACAGGACGGAGAACTCCACCGGCTTCAGCTGGAAGGGCGCCATCTCCTCGAGGAAGACGGTGATCGCCGCGAGCGCCGCCCGCCGCGCGTTGTAGCCGAGCAGAGTCTCCAGGAACGAGGTGTCGACCTCTTCCACCGTCACCGGCGCGGAGTTGCGTGCGGTGACGGAGGATCGGGGTGCGCGGACGGTGGCCATGGGACGGCCCGTCAGGCGGCGTGCGGCCGCGCCGCGCCCAGGTAGGTGTCGATCACGCGCGGGTCGTCCGCCAGCTGGCGGGCGGGCCCGTGCATGCTGAACTCGCCGGTCTCGAGCACGTAGCCGTAGTCGGCCACCTGCAGCGCCGCGCGTGCGTTCTGTTCGACCAGCAGGATGGACACGCCTTGCTCGCGGAGCCGGTCGATGATCTGGAAGATCTCGCGCACCACGAGCGGGGCCAGACCGAGGCTCGGCTCGTCGAGCATCAGCAACTTGGGCTGCGACATCAGCGCGCGGCCCACGGCCAGCATCTGGCGCTCGCCGCCCGACAGCGTGCCGGCCAGCTGCGCGCGGCGCTCCTTCAGGCGAGGGAACAGTTCGTAGACCCGCTCCAGGCCGTCACGCCACTTCGGCACGCGCAGCTTCATGGGGCGGTAGCCCCCGAGCACGAGGTTGTCTTCCACCGACATGGTGCCGAACAGCTCGCGCTTCTCGGGCACGAGCGCAAGTCCGAGCATCACGCGGTCCTCCAGTTCGGTGGAAGCGAGGTCGACGCCGTCGAGGCGGACTTCGCCGCGGAAGGGCAGCAGGCCCATCAGGGCATTGAGCGTGGTCGATTTGCCCGCCCCGTTGGGCCCGATGACGGTGACGACCTGGCCGCGCGCGATCTGGAAGTCGAGCCCGGCCAGCACCTCGGCGCGGCCATAGCCGGCGTGCAGGCCGGACACTTGCAGCAGCATGTCGGCCATTTCAGTGCTCCGTTCCGAGGTAAGCGGCGCGCACCTTCGGGCTGGCCTGCACTTCGGCCGGCGTGCCCTCCATGAGGTGGGTGCCGAATTCCATCACCACGATGCGGTCCGTCAGTCCCATCACGAATTCCATGTCGTGTTCCACCAGCAGCAGGCTCATGCCTTCGGCCTTCAGCTGGCGCAGCACGCCCGCCAGCGCCGCCTTCTCCTTGTGGCGCAGGCCGGCCGCCGGTTCGTCCAGCAGCAGCAGCGCGGGATCCGAGCACAAGGCGCGCGCGATCTCCATCAGCCGTTGCGGACCGAGTGCCAGGTTGCCGGCGAGCTCGTGCATGCGGTCGGCCATGCCGATGCGCGCGAGTTGCCGCTCCGCCTCGGCGAACAGGCCGCGCTCCTCGGCGCGGTCCAGCCGCAGCATGGCGCGCAGCGTGCCGGACTTGCCGCGCAAATACCCGCCGAGCGCGACGTTCTCCAGCACGGTCATCTCCGGGATCATCTTCACGTGCTGGAAGGTGCGCGAGATGCCGCGGCGCGCGATCTGCCGCGAGGGCAGGCCGCCGATGGTCTCGCCGCGGTAGCGCACCTGCCCCGAGGTGAGCGACAGCACCCCCGTGATCAGGTTGAAGGTGGTGGACTTGCCGGCGCCGTTGGGACCGATCAGGCCGACGATGTCGCCGGCGCGGATGTCGAAGCTGATGTTGTTGACGGCCACCAGCCCGCCGAACTCCTTGCGCACCGCCTGCACCTGCAGCAGCGGTTCGCCGGGGGCTGGCTTGTCGCGCGCGGGCAGGGGCGGCGCGCCGTCCCAGTCACGCACCCGGTCCGCGCGCGGCAGCCACCGCGACACGAAGCTCCACAAGCCGTTGGGCGCGTACTTCAGCACCACGACCAGGATCACGCCGAAGACGATGGTCTCGAAGCTGCCGCTGGTGCCGATCAACTGGGGCAACAGCACCTGCAGCTTGTCCTCAATGATCCGCACCACGCCGGCGCCCAGGAACGCGCCCCACACGTGGCCCACGCCGCCGAGCACCGCCATGAACAGGTACTCGATGCCCTTGTTGATGCCG
>JAJNBO010000219.1 GCA_021156245.1 Ramlibacter sp.
GACCCCTGCCCGGACCCTGCCCGCCAAACCCTCCTGGGGCGAAACGCTCAAGGTGTACACCGAGCCGGCGACGCTGCGGATGCTGTTCCTCGGGTTCTCCGCCGGGCTGCCCTTGCTGCTGGTGCTGGGCACCCTGAGTTTCCGCCTGCGCGAGGCGGGCATCGACCGCACCACCATCGGCTTCCTGTCCTGGGTCGGACTGGCCTACGGCGTGAAGTGGATCTGGGCGCCGCTCGTCGACCGCGTACGCCTGCCGCTGCTGACGCGCTGGCTGGGGCAGCGGCGCAGCTGGCTGCTGCTCGCGCAGCTCGCCATCATGGCTGGCCTCTGCGGCATGGCGGTGGTGGACCCGAAGTCCGCGCTGGAGCCGATCGTCTGGTGCGCGGTGGTGGTGGCTTTCGCATCCGCCACGCAGGACATCGCCCTGGACGCCTTCCGCATCGAGTCGTCCGGCACCGAGCGGCAAGGCGCGCTCGCCGCGGCGTACCAGACCGGTTACCGGCTGGCGATGATCTGGGCCGGCCGCACCGCCTACTTCGCGATGGCGCTGTCCATGCTGGTGGGCGTGGCGACGGTGCTGTTGTCACACGAGCCCAAGCCGCGCGACGCCGAGGCCGACCGCAGCGGCCGCGCGGCCGTCGCGGCGGCCTTCGCGCGAGACGGCCTGCGCTTCGCCTGGCCGCAGGCACTGCTCTTCTTCGTGCTCATCGCGCTGCTGGCGGCGATGGTGCGTGCGTCCTTCGGCGCGATGACGCTGGCGGAGCTGGGCGTATACCTGGTGCTCGGCGCCGTGGCCATCACCGGCTTGCGCAAGGAGTGGGGAGCCGCCCGCCCGCTGCACCTCCGCGTGGCGCCCGCGGCGGCGCCCGCCGTCGCCTGGCTGGACGTGGTCATCGTGGAGCCGTTCGCCGACTTCTTCCGGCGCTACCAGTGGCACGCCGCACTGATCCTGGCCCTGATCGCCGTGTACCGCATCAGCGACGTGGTGATGGGCATCATGGCCAATCCGTTCTACGTGGACATGGGCTTCACCAAGGACGAGGTGGCCGCGGTGAGCAAGGTGTTCGGCGTGATCATGACGCTGGTGGGCGCCTTCCTCGGCGGCGTGCTCACGCTGCGCATCGGCGTGATGCGCACGCTGATGCTCGGGGCCGTGCTCAGCGCGGCGAGCAACCTGCTGTTCGCGTGGCTGGCCGGCATCGGCCACAACGTGCAGTTCCTCGTCTTCGTGGTGTCCGCGGACAACCTGTCCAGCGGCATCGCATCGGCTGCGTTCGTCGCCTACCTCTCGAGTCTCACCAACCTGCAGTACTCCGCCACGCAGTACGCGCTGTTCAGCTCGCTGATGTTGCTGCTGCCGAAGTGGCTGGCCGGTTTCTCCGGCAAGTTCGTCGATGCGTGGGGCTACGGCCACTTCTTCGTCGGCACGGCGATCCTCGGCCTGCCGGTGCTGGTGCTGGTGTGGCTGGCCACGCGCAACCTCACGACGCAGCCGGGAGAGCCCCCACCCCAACCCTCCCCCAGCGGGGGAGGGAGCTAGAAGTCCTGCGCGAGCAGCCCCCGCTGCACCTTGCCCAGTGCCGTCTTGGGCAAGGCATCGCGAAACACCCAGCGCCGTGGCACCTTGAAGCGCGCGAGGCGTCCCCGCAGGTGCGCCGCCAATTCTTCCTCCGTCGCCACGGCTCCCGCTTGCAGCACCACCGCGACGGCCACGATCTCGCCCCACTGCGCATCCGGCACCCCGAACGCAGCGCACTCGGCGACTGCGGCGTGCCCGGACAGCGCCAGTTCGATCTCCGCCGGATGGATGTTCTCGCCGCCTGAAATGATGAGGTCGCGCGCCCGGCCCACGATGCGCCAGCTCCCGTCGCCGGCCTGCTGCGCGAGGTCGCCGGTGGCGAACCAGCCTTGCGCGTCGCGCGCGGGCACGTCGGGCCAGTAGCGCTCCACCACGTTCGGCCCGCGCAGCAGCAGCTCCGCGGCATCGCCATGGGTGTCGCCCCTCCTCGCTTCCACGCCGGGCGCCGGCCAGCCGCAGGAGCCGACATGGTCCATCGCGTGCGCTGGCGGCAAGGCGAGCGAGAAAGGCCCGGTTTCGGTCGCTCCGTACACGTTGCACACCGGAACGCCGCGTGCATGGAAGCGCTCGATCAACGCTGGGGGAATGAGGCTCGAGCCCGCCCACACCGCGCGCAAGCTCGACAGGTCCGTGGTCGCCCACTGCGGATGATCCTGCAGTGCCTTCATCGTTGCCGGCACTTGCAGGGTCAGCGTCGGCCGGTCCGCCGCGATGCAGGCGAGCGTTTCGCCGGGAAGGAAGCGCTGCTGCAGGATCACCTTGGCGCCGGCCCACAGCGCCGGCAGCGTCTGGATACACAGGCCGCCGACATGGAACAGCGGCAGCACGGTCAGCACTGTGTCGTGGGCGCTCATCTCCTGCACCTTCGCCGCGATGGCCATGTTGGCCAGGAGATTGCGCTGCGTGTGTACGGCCGCCTTGGGCCCGCCGGTCGTTCCCGAGGTGGAGACCAGCAGCACAGGCGCGTCCGGCGCCGAATGGTCGGGTGCGGCGCGTCCGGCAGCATCGAGCTCTTCCAGCGGGTGCGCCGTCACGCCTGCAGCGCGGGCCAGCTCGTCCGCCGGGCCGGCCCACTCGGCGTCGTGCACCAGGTGCCTTGGCGTGCATTGCGCCAGCAGCCGCTGCCATTCGGGCAGGGCCAGCCGGTAGTTCAGCGGCAGCAGGATGGCGCCGATGTGGGCCAGCCCGAACAGCAGTGCCAGTTGCGACGGATGGTTGGCGCCCAGCCAGGCCACGCGGTCACCCGGGCGCACGCCCCAGTCGTGCCATGCCACGGCCCCGGCGCGCTGCGCGGCGGCGCACAGGTCATCGCAGGTGCGCCATCGACCGTTAAAGCTCAAGGCGCTCGTCCCGCCCCGCGCTGATCGCAGCAGTTGCGTGAATAAGGCAGCTTCCGGGGGTTTCGAGACGGCCATTTACCTAACTTTACGGGTCCTTCAAGAGGCCGCCGCGGCCCCGTCGGACCATCCGGGCAACTGGCCCCGTTTTTGGTGGCCCCAACAGTACCATCCCCCAACATGCAGCAACTCCTGATGATCGAAGACGACACCCGCCTCGCACAGATGGTGGGCGAGTACCTCGAGCGCTCCGGTTTCGGCGTGACGCACGCGATCGACGCCAAGGCGGGCCTCCACCTGCTGGAAGAGCCGCCCACCGGCACCGCGCCCGACCTGGTCGTCCTCGACCTGATGCTGCCCGACATCGACGGGCTGGAGGTCTGTCGCCGCGTGCGCGCCCTGCCCGGCGAAACCGGCAAGGTGCCCGTGCTGATGCTCACCGCCAAGGGCGACCCCATGGACCGCATCGTCGGCCTGGAGCTCGGCGCGGACGATTACCTGCCCAAGCCTTTCGAGCCGCGTGAATTGCTGGCCCGCATCCGCGCCATCCTGCGGCGCCGCAGCGATGGCGCGCCCCCGCCCGCCAAGACCATGCGCTTCGGTTCGATGGAGATCGACCGTGATGCGCGCACGGTGACGGTGGGCGGCAAGCCGGCAGAGCTGACGTCCTACCAATTCGACCTGCTGGTGGTGCTGGCCGAGCGCGCCGGCCGGGTGCTGACGCGCGACCAGATCATGGAGGCGGTGCGCGGCCGCGAGCTGGAGGCGTTCGACCGCTCGATCGACGTCCACATGGGCCGCATCCGCGCCGCCATCGAAGTCGACCCCAAGGTGCCCAAGCGCATCCTGACGGTGCGTGGCGTCGGCTACGTGTTCGCCAAGCAGCAGGACTGAGCTTGGCACCTTCCGCATGACCGCCTGGAACGCGCACTGGCGCTTCCCCCTGTACCTGCGCATCTGGATCGCGGTGATCCTCGCGGTGGGACTGCTGACCATCGCGTTCGGCTGGCTGTGGCGGATCAATACGGAGCAAGCGCCGCTGCGCGAGGTGATCCTGCGCGACCAGGCCGGCGAGGTGCTCGGCCACAGCCGGGTGCGGGCGATCCGCAGTCCGGGCCAGGGCCTGGAATTCCCGGTGACCATGCTCGATGGCCGCCAGATCACCGTGCAATTGCCGCCGCGCCAGCGCTCCCCCGGCGAGGGCCCGCCCGGGGCGCGGCCCTGGCTGCCGCGCGGCTCCACCGGCTTTTTCTGGCTGCTGGGCATCGTGGCCCTGGCGGTCGCCATCGGCAGCTACCCCATCGTGCGGCGCCTGACGCAGCGGCTGGAAGACCTGCGCGGCGGCGTCGAGCGCTGGGGCGAAGGCGACCTGAGCGTGCGCATGCCGGAAGAAGGCCATGACGAGATCGCCTTCCTGGCACGGCGCTTCAACCATGCCGCCGAACGCGTCGAAACGCTGGTGAACTCGCACAAGTCGCTGCTGGCGAATGCGTCGCACGAGTTGCGCTCCCCGCTGGCGCGCATCCGCATGGGCCTCGAGTTGATGGACCCGGAGCCGTCACCGCGCACCCGCGACGAAATCACCCGCAACATCGCCGAACTGGACCAGCTGATCGACGAAATCCTGCTCGCCAGCCGGCTGGATGCGCGCGAAACCGACATCGGCACGGTGGAGGCCGTCGACCTGACCGGCCTGGCGGCGGAGGAGTGCGCGCGCGCCGGTGCCGAACTGGACATCGCCGACGCCAGCCAGACCGTGGTGGTGCGGGGCGTCGCCAAGCTGCTGCGCCGCGCGTTGCGCAACCTGCTGGAAAACGCGCGCCGCTACAGCGACGGCCCGGTGCTGGTGAACATCGGCTGCGACGGGCAGCGGGCGACGGTGTGCGTTTGCGACCGCGGGCCCGGCGTTCCACCCGCCGAACGCGAGCGCATCTTCGAACCTTTCTACCGGTTGCGTGGCGCCAGCGAGCGGGAAGGCGGGGTCGGTTTGGGACTGGCCCTGGTTCGCTCCATTGCGGCCAGGCACCAAGGCAGTGCGCACTGCGAGGACAACCCGGGCGGCGGCGCCTGCTTCGTGCTCACGCTCCCCCGTGAGCAAATGTAAAGCGGGGTAAAAGACGGAGACGACGCTCGCCAAGGCCGGCGATTTTCACGAAGATGAATTCGTCCGGTCCCGCTTCGCGTCCGCAGGTGTCCCCCGAAAGGTGGATGGACGACGCAGCTGGGCTGGCTAAAGTGGGCCCCAGCCCGTCACGCACTGCGATCGCGGACAACCAGTTTTCAAGTCTCCCAACGACGTCCTTCCAAGGACTTGATACAGCCACCGCAAGGTGGCTGTTTTTTTGGTCACCGCGCGTGGCCCCGCTCGCTCCTCAGGCAGGAAACGGATCCAGGCCTGGTGTTGCGCTCGCCTGGGTCGGCGTGCGGGCCACATTCATGAGCCAGGACACCATCGCGAAGTACCCGACCAGGGTCGCAAGCTCGACGACGCCTTGCTCACCGAAGCACTGCAGCGCGGCGGCGTATGTCAGGTCGCTGGTGCCATGCGTGCGCAGCAGCTCGTGCGTGAAGTCCAGCGCCGCCTCCTCGTCGGCCTGCAGCTGCTTCGGCCGCGCACCGAGGCGCAGCGCCTCGACGGCTGCCGCCGCGACGCCGGCCTTCACCGCCAGCGGCGCATGCAT
>JAJNBO010000220.1 GCA_021156245.1 Ramlibacter sp.
CGTGTTGGCGACGCCGGACACGGTGGTGGAGTGGCAGATGCGGGCCTGGTGGTCGCAGTTGTTGCTGCCGAACAGGCTGACGAACTTGCGCATCAGGTATGACTGCTCGTTGCTGTGCTTCGAGGAGCCGATCCAGTAGATCGCATCGGGGCCGCTCGCCTTGCGGATCTCGTTGATGCGCGCGGCGATCTCGTTGAGGGCCTGGTCCCAGGAAATGCGGGTGTACTTGCCGTCCACCAGCTTCATCGGGTAGCGCAGGCGGAATTCACCGTGGCCGTGCTCGCGGATCGCCGCGCCCTTGGCGCAGTGCGCGCCCAGGTTGATCGGCGAGTCGAACACCGGCTCCTGGCGGACCCACACGCCGTTCTCGACGACAGCGTCGATGGCGCAGCCGACGGAGCAGTGCGTGCAGACCGTGCGCTTGACCTCGATGCGGCCATCGCCGACCCCGGGCCCCTTGCCGTCGGCCGCCTTGGCCTTCTTCACCAGCACCAGGGACGACGCGGCGATGCCGACACCCACCCCGAGGCCGGAGCGCCGCAGGAAGGCGCGGCGGTCCATCGTCGGAAGCGCGGAGGACAGCCCGCGCTGCAGGCTGTGGACGAAAGGCGAACGTGCGTTGGCCTGTGCGGCCCCCGACTTCTTCGTGAGCAACATGGGTGTCTCCCGCTGTTAGACGAGGGTGGTCTTGTAATACTGCTTGATGTGTTCCGTCACGTGGTAGCCGCCGCCCTTCTCAGGCGCGGGCTTCTTCTCGGTGACGGGGGCATCGGCGGGGCCGACGGCGGGAAGGGTCGCGACGACCGCGGTGGCAGCACCGGCTGCGGCGGCTCCCCACATGAAGCCCCGGCGCGACGCCTTGGGCTGCTGGCTTTCGGACATGGACGTCTCCTGAAGCTGGCTCTTGTGAACTACTGTTCATACTGTAGTGGAGCAAAAACTTCACGGCAATCGTTAGCATGCGAAAAGCGTCAGGGAAAACGCCAAGTGAAAGCGTCTCGACAGCAATGCGTCGCAGATTGCGACACCGCGCGGCGCGCGGCGGAGTACTTAAGGACCAGGAACGGAACGGGGGCTCACGACATCATGTCGAAGCCTTGCGCCTCGACGCTGACGAAGGCGCGGGTGAACTCCGCGAGGGCCGCATAGAACCGCGCCTTCGGGTGGGCACTGATGGCATCGCACAACGCGTTCACCCAGGGCAGCAGGTGCTCCGCGAAGAACTCCGACTGGCGCGTGAGGTTGGCCACCGCCACGTCGTCGCCGGCGATCAGGTAGCGCATCACCTCGCAGACGTAAGCGATGTGGTCTTCGGTCTCCGGCATCGCCTCGTCGCGCGCCAGGCCGAGGCCGGCGAGCGTTTCGCGAAGGCGGGCCAGCGGCTTCTCGTTCAGGAAGCCGGCGAGATAGTGGGACCCGAACAGGTACACGTCCGGCTTGCCCACGCCGCCGAACAGCGCGTCATATTCGTCCGCGATCGATGGGGCGTCGAGGTCCCGCGCCGCGGCCACGACGGCTCGCCAGGGTTCCTCGAGGAATGCGCCTTGCGCCGGGGCATCGGTCACGGCAACCTGCAACGCCGCCAGCAGCTCGCCCGAGGGCGGCGCGTAATAGAGCTGCGACAGCAGCCCATAGACTTCCGCGCGCGCGGTTTCCTCGTCCAGGGCGCTCGTGGTCGGCAGGGGTTCACTCATAAATCGTTGATGCGCGACTCGTTGGGGTCGGTGTACATGTCGATCACGCGGCAGTCGCCGCACATCTTCAGGCGGTCGAGCGCCGCACCCTGGAACATCGAGTGGCCGGACAGCTTGCCCAGCATGGCCTCGATGGCCTTCAGCGTGCCGAACGGCTTGCCGCAGCGGATGCAGCCGTAAGGCTTGGCTTCGTTCAGGACGCGGGCCTGCTTGCGCTCGGGCGTCAGCAGCAGCCGCGGCTGCAGCGCGATGGCCTGCTCCGGGCAGGTCTTGGCGCACAGGCCGCACTGCACGCAGTTCTTCTCGACGAAGCGCAGTTGCGGCGACGTCTGGTTGTCCTGCAGCGCGCTGGACGGGCAGGCGCCGACGCAGCTCATGCAAAGCGTGCACTTGTCCTTGTCCACCGTGATGCCGCCGAACAGGGCGCCGGGCTTCAGCGCGATCGTTTCCGGCTGCTTGCCGGCGTGCTCGACCAGGTGGTCCAGCGCCAGGTCGACCGTCGTGCGCTTCTCGCCCGAGACGGCAAAGCGCGCGCGCGCCTTCGGCGTGTCGCCGCGGCGCCGTGCGACGAGCTGCAGGTGCTGGTCCAGGTCCGCCGCGTCGCGCGTGCGCACCAGGCTGAAGTGGCTGCCCTCGTAGCCGAGGCCCTGGAGGACCGCCTGGGCGACCTGCATCTGGCTTTCCAGCGCGTCCAGGTACTGGGGCGCCTCTTCGCTCGTGACGACCAGCGCCACGTGCGCTGCGCCCTGGGCCACCGCGGTGAGCCACAGGTCCACGCCGATGCTGGCGACGTGCCACACCGGCAGCGGGATCACGTTGGAAGGCACGCCGTTGGTGGCGCCGACGCGGGCGCCGCGGCCGACGTCCTCCACCAGCTGCTGGCCCCGCTCCTGGCTGTGGAGCAGCAGCACCGGCGCGCTTCCACCGGCCTGCTCGTACGTGGACAGCATCGTGCGGATCTTCTGGCCCTGCTCACCGGCGCGCGGATAGGCATACGACAGCGCGCCCGTGGGGCAGACGGTGGTGCAGGCGCCGCAGCCGACGCACAGGTTGGGGTTGACCTTGACCTGCTGGCGCGACTTCTCGCTGGAGATCGCCTCCGCGGAACAGACCTCGATGCAGGCGTTGCAACCGACCTTCTCGTTGCGGCTGTGGGCGCACAGCTTCTGCTTGTAGGTGAAGAACTTCGGCTTCTCGAACTCGCCCACCAGCTCGCGCAGCTTGAGCACCGTGTCGAGTGCCTTGGCGCCGGTGGCTTCTTCCGGCTTGAGGTGGAAGTAGCCTTGCGGCGGTGCGTGCTGCGCGAAGCCGGGCTGCTGGCGCAGGTCCAGAACCAGGTCGAAAGTCTCCGTGTGCGGCACCGGTTCGCGGGTGAAGTCGATCGCGCCGGCGACGTCGCAGACCTTCACGCACGAGCGGTGGCTCTTGCAGGATTGCAGGTTCACCTGGTAGTCCAGGCCGATGGCCTGTTCCGGGCAAGCGGCCACGCAGGCATTGCAGCGGGTGCACAGGTCCAGGTCGATCGGGTTGTCCTGCGCCCAGTCGAGCGAGAAGGCGCCGAGCCAGCCCGTGAGCTTGACGATGCGGCCGCCGACCACGGGGTAGCGGCGTTCCTGCGCGCCGCTGCCGCCGCGCGAGAAGATGGTGACGTCCAGCGCGTCGCCGGCGACGGCGGCGAAACGTTCCGCCTCCTCCAGCGGACCGATCACGAGCAGGCGGCCGGCGCTCTTGTACGTGACGGTGGGAACGGGTTCCGGATCGGGCAGCTTCGCGGCGGCCAGCAGCGCCGCGAGCTTGGGCATGGCGCTGCGCGCATCCTTGCTCCAGCCGCCGGTTTCGCGGATGTTGACGAAACGAATGGGGGAGATCGCGCCTTCGGTCTGCTGCCCCACCTCCGCGAACAGGCGCTTTTCCTGGGTGCACGCGACGACCACGTCGTCGCCGGTCTTCACCGCCTGCTGGAACGCGCCGGCTTCGCGGCGGCACAGCGTGGAATGCAGGGTCAGGTTTTCATCGAGAGCCCGCCCCAGGGCCTTCGGGTCCAGGGGCATCGTCTTGTTGCAGTCGCAGATCAGGGTGGGCATGGTCTTCCGCCGGCGGTAATGCTTGCTCGGTGTCGGTGCTCGACTGTGCCACGGATTCGGGCGCAGGGACATCCGCGACTTCCCTCCCCGTGGGGGCTTTGCCTTCGCGCTCCAGCTGCGCGAGGCGCTGCCGTTCTTCCTCCTCCTCTTCGGCGCGGAAGAGGTTCAGGAACTTGGCGCTCGCCAGCTGGCGCAGCATGGCGGGTGGGATCGGGTCGGGCTTGCCGTAGTCGTCGATGTACGTGTCCAGGCCGTCCATGATGTTGAAGTGCGGGTCCGCGAACAGCTTCTTCACGGCGGCGTTCTTCACCTCCGGCGAAACGCCGGGCCGCACGAAGCGGGTGAAGTCGGATTCGGGCGTCAGCAGTTCGGTGTCGGCGAGGGTGGGCAATGGTGCGGCTTCTTGCTCGCTCCCGCTTGCGGGAGAGGGCTGGGGCGAGGGCTGCTGCGCATCCGGCACCGCCTTCGCCACCTGCACCGGTTCCGCCGGCACCTCCTCTCCCTTGCGCACGGCCTCCTTGCGCTTGGCCCATCGGCCCAGGAAGCCGTCAGCCATGGCCGCCCTCCCCGCCGCCGCCGCCGAACTTCTTGAGCGCAGTGACGGACGCAGGGTTGCCGAAGCGGTCCTCGAGCCGGCGGAAGCTGTCGGGGCGCTTGCGCTTGCGCGGCTCGGGCACGTAGTGCTCGCCGACGAAGGCGTTCATCCACTCCACCACCACGGGCGGAGCGGGCACCTGTTCCACGGTCTCCTGCGAGTCCATCCAGCGCGCGCCTTCGTTGTAGCTGAGCGTCACGATGAAGGGCCGGGGGATCGGCTCGGGCGCGATCGTCGGCTCCGGCTCCATCCGCCACAGCACGAACCAGCAGGGCGCTGGCGAGGTGGCGTTGAGGTAGTAGCCTTCGGCCTCGTCCTTGTACAGCTCGACGCGCATGCCGGGGTGCAGCCAGCGCTCGCCGTCGTCGCCGTGGTACAGCTGGCGCGGCTGCGTGCCGAAGCCCTCGTCGTTCTGCACCACCTCCTCGAGCTCCCAGCGCCAAGGCTGCCACTGGCTCGACGTGGGCACCTTGCGCATGACCACCGCGACATCGATGCTGGGACGGGTTTCCATGCGGGGATTGTGCAGCAGGCGGCAACGCATCCGTTCAGCACGTCCACCTACAGACAAAGGCCTGGCTCAGGCGCACGCTCCGGCCATGAACACGCATGTCCTCACCGCCGCCGGCCCCACGCCCACCCGCAAGGGCTTCGCCAGGCACTCCCTCTCCCGCGCCGTGCTGGCGGTCGGTGGCGCCTTTTGCGTCGCGGCGGCCGGACTGGCCG
The DNA here is from genome assembly GCA_021156245.1 of Ramlibacter sp. GTDB lineage: Bacteria > Pseudomonadota > Gammaproteobacteria > Burkholderiales > Burkholderiaceae_C > Ramlibacter. The sequence goes on from JAJNBO010000220.1 coordinate 5,100, forward strand.
CATGGCCGGAATCGGCGGAGGCTTCGGTCGAGGCAGCCGCGCCGCAGGAGCGCGCGGTGGCGCCCGTGCGCCAGCGCTGCGACACCTGCGGGGTCATCGAGGGCATCCGCCACAGCGAGGAGAAGGACGGCGC